>NZ_LEKG01000100.1:0-26091 GCF_001029515.1 Micromonospora sp. RV43
GAGTCGCGGGAGGGGTGGGGTGACCAATTCGGCGCCGACGCGGCGGGCTCGGGCGGGTGGCAAGTAGCCGACAGCGGGGATCGGTTGACCCTCGACCCGGTGGAGGGCCCAGGATCTGTCGTGTGCTCGTCCACAGCTCGTACCCGTTGTCCACAGCCCCTGTGTCACAGGCAGTGGACAACCACGCTTTGCACTCGGCCGGTTACCCACAGACTGTGGACAACTCCTGGGGACGACGCTGTGGATGCCTGGGGACAACGCAGTCGTCATCCCCAGACGACGGTCTGCCTGTGGGCGAGCTGTTGAAGGTTCTGGGGATGACGGCTCTCGACCCTGTCGGCGTTGTCCACAGCGCTGGGGAGAAAACCGGTGGATTACCGGTGGACAACCGGTGGACAGCCGTGGAAAACCCGGCGGCCGGCGAGGGCTGTGGACCGGGACACGAGTTTTACCCCTGGTTCTCCACAGCCAAACCACCGGTGGATAACGTGTCTGACCTGCGCGGACGCCGGTTCTCCACAGTTTGCACAGGTGCGATGAAGACGATGAGTTATCTCTTCTAAACAACAAAAACCAATCATCACCGTTGGACTTCCTGTGGATCGGGCCGGAGCACTGCCGTCGGCAGTCGCCCGGGGCACCTGGATCCACGGGGTCGGGCGCACAGCCGATGTCCCAGCGCCTTAAGGTGCGATGGGTACCCGCACGGTCGGGCGGGACGGGTGGCAGCGGTCGGCATGAGAGAGTTGTCGCTGACGTCGACGCGGAGGCATTGATGAAGTTCCGAGTGGAGCGCGACGCGCTCGCCGAGGCGGTCGCGTGGACCGCCAAGAGCCTGCCCAACCGACCCTCCGTACCGGTGCTGGCCGGGGTGATGCTCCGCGTCACCGACGGCAACCTGCAGGTCTCCGGCTTCGACTACGAGGTCTCCAGCCAGGTGACGGTCGAGGTGCAGGGTGACGCGGACGGCGCCGCCCTGGTCTCCGGCCGCCTGCTCGCCGAGATCACCAAGGCCCTGCCGGCCAAGCCGGTGGACATCGCCGCCGTCGGCGCCCACCTCGAACTGGTTTGCGGCAGCGCCCGGTTCACGCTGCCCACCATGCCGGTGGAGGACTACCCGACGCTGCCGGAGATGCCGGAGAGCGCGGGCACCGTCGACGCCGCCGCCTTCGCCTCCGCAGTGGCCCAGGTGGCTGTCGCCGCGGGCCGCGACGAGACGCTGCCGATGATGACCGGCGTACGGATCGAGCTGAGCGGCAGCACGATGGCCATGCTGGCGACCGACCGCTACCGCCTCGCGCTGCGCGAGATGGAGTGGAACCCGGACGACCCGGAGATCAGCCTCAACGCGCTGGTGCCGGCCCGTACGCTGCACGACACCGCGAAGGCGCTCGGCCCACTCGGTGGCCACGTCACCATGGCGCTGTCCTCCGGCGGCGCCGGTGAGGGCATGATCGGTTTCTCCGGTGGCACCCGCCGGACCACCAGCCGCCTGCTCGACGGCGCCAACTACCCGCCGGTGCGCTCGCTGTTCCCGGCCGACCACAACGCCGAGGCCCGCGTCGCCGTCGCCGCGCTCATCGAGGTGGTCAAGCGCGTCGCGCTGGTCGCCGAGCGCACCACCCCGGTGCTGCTCAGCTTCAGCGCCGACGGTCTCGTGGTCGAGGCGGGCGGCACCGAGGAGGCCCGGGCCAGCGAGGCCATGGAGGCCACCTTCAGCGGCGAGCCGCTGACCATCGGGTTCAACCCGCAGTACCTCATCGACGGCCTGGCCAACCTGGGCGCGCAGCACGCCCTGCTCCGGTTCGTCGACGCGTTCAAGCCCGCGGTCATCTCCCCGGCCGGCGAGGATGGCGAGGTCATCCCGGGGTACCGGTACCTCATCATGCCGATCCGCGTGTCCCGCTGATCGCAGGCAGCACGACCCTGACGTACGGAGGTAGGAGCAGATGCAGCTCGGCCTGGTAGGACTCGGCCGCATGGGCGGCAACATGCGGGAGCGGTTGCGCGCCGCCGGGCACGAGGTGGTCGGCTACGACCACAACCCGGAGATCAGCGACGCCGCGAGCCTGGCCGAGCTTGCCGAGAAGCTCCAGTCGCCCCGCGCGGTGTGGGTCATGGTCCCCGCCGGCGTCACCGACGCCACCATCGACGAGCTCGCCGGTGTGCTCGGCGAGGGCGACATCATCATCGACGGCGGCAACTCCCGGTTCAGCGACGACGCCCCGCGCGCCGAGCGGCTGAACGAGCAGGGCATCGGCTACATCGACGTCGGCGTCTCCGGCGGCGTCTGGGGCCGGCAGAACGGGTACGCGCTGATGGTCGGCGGCGCGCAGGAGCACGTCGAGCGGCTCATGCCGATCTTCGAGTCGCTCAAGCCCGAGGGCGAGTTCGGCTTCGTGCACGCCGGCCCGGTCGGCGCCGGCCACTACGCCAAGATGGTGCACAACGGCATCGAGTACGGCCTGATGCACGCCTACGCCGAGGGCTACGAACTGCTGGCGGCCTCGGAGCTGGTGACGAACGTCCCCGGCGTGTTCAAGTCGTGGCGCGAGGGCACCGTGGTGCGCTCCTGGCTGCTCGACCTGCTGGACCGGGCACTCGACGAGGACCCGGAGCTGGCCGAGCTGAGCGGCTACACCGAGGACACCGGCGAGGGCCGCTGGACCGTGGACGAGGCGGTCCGGCTCGCCGTACCGCTCAACGTCATCACCGCGTCGCTCTTCGCCCGGTTCGCCTCCCGGCAGGACGACTCGCCCGCGATGAAGGCCGTCGCCGCGCTGCGCCAGCAGTTCGGCGGCCACGCCGTCCACAAGCGCTGACCGGTATCCACAGGCTGTGTACGTCCGCCGGCTCGAACTGGTCGACTTCCGCTCGTACGAGCGCGTCGGCGTCGACCTGGAGCCGGGGCCGAACGTGCTCGTCGGCGCGAACGGCGTCGGCAAGACCAACCTGGTCGAGGCGCTGGGCTACGTGGCGACCCTGGATTCGCACCGGGTCGCCACCGACGCCCCGCTGGTGCGGATGGGCGCCGCCTCGGCGGTGATCCGGTGCGCCGTGGTGCACGAGGGCCGGGAGCTGCTGGTCGAGCTGGAGATCGTCCCGGGCAAGGCCAACCGGGCCCGGCTCGGCCGGTCCCCGGCCCGCCGCGCCCGGGACGTGCTCGGCGCGCTGCGCCTGGTGCTGTTCGCGCCGGAGGACCTGGAACTGGTCCGCGGCGACCCGGCTGAACGCCGCCGCTACCTGGACGACCTGCTGGTCACCCGCCAGCCCCGCTATGCCGGTGTCCGTGCCGACTACGAGCGTGTGGTCAAGCAACGCAACGCGCTGCTGCGTACGTCGTACCTCGCTCGGAAGACCGGCGGCACACGCGGCGGTGACCTGTCGACGCTGGCCGTGTGGGACGCGCATCTGGCGCAGCACGGCGCGGACCTGCTCGCCGGCCGCCTGGAGCTGGTGGCCGCGCTGACCCCGCACGTGGCGAAGGCGTACGACGCGGTGGCGGCCGGCCGCGGCGCGGCGGGCATCGCGTACCGGCCCTCGGTCGAGCTGCCCGAACCCGGCAACGACCGCGCGGCGCTGGCGGAGGCGCTCGCCGCCGCGCTCACCGCGAACCGCGCCGCAGAGATCGAGCGCGGCACCACACTCGTCGGCCCGCACCGCGACGACCTGGCGCTGACGCTCGGCCCGCTGCCCGCGAAGGGGTACGCGAGCCACGGCGAGTCCTGGTCGTACGCGTTGGCGTTGCGGCTGGCCGGGTACGACCTGCTGCGCGCCGACGGGATCGAGCCGGTGCTGGTGCTCGACGACGTCTTCGCCGAGCTGGACACCGGCCGGCGGGAGCGGCTGGCCGAGCTGGTCGGCGGCGCGAGCCAGCTCCTGGTCACCTGCGCCGTGGACGACGACGTGCCGGCGACGCTGCTCGGCACCCGGTACGCGGTGGGCGAGGGGACGGTGCGACGTGCCGGATGACGAGGTGCAGCTCCCGCCGGCGCGGCTCGGGCCGGGACGCGACGCGCGTACCCCGGGGAAGCCCGCGGACGGCGAGCCGGCCGCGAAGCTGCCGGAGGGCACGGCCGGGCCGGAGCTGGCGCGGGCGGTGCTCGACGCGGCGAAGGCCCGGCGGCAGGCGGCGGCCCCGCGACGGCGCGGCGCGGTCCGCGGCGACGGCGAGAAGCGGCTGCGCGGCTACTCCGGCCCGGGGCCGGACCCGCGCGACCCGCAGCCGCTCGGCGCGGTGCTGGACAAGCTGATGAAGGCGCGCGGCTGGCAGCAGCCGGCCGCCGAGGCGACGGTGTTCGGCGCGTGGGAGAAGGTGGTCGGCCCGGAGGTCGCGCAGCACAGCCGCCCGGTCAAGCTGGAGGACGGCGAGCTGACCGTGGAGGCGCGTTCGACGGCCTGGGCGACCCAGTTGCGCCTGCTGGCGGGCTCGCTGTTGCAGCAGATCGCCCGCGAGGTGGGCCACAACGTGGTGCGCAAGCTGCACATCCACGGGCCGGCGGCGCCGTCGTGGTCGCGCGGCCCTCGACGGGTACGTGGGCGCGGCCCTCGCGACACCTACGGCTGACCGACACCGCCCGAACGCCGCGCCTCCCGCCGGGCGCGCTTGAGTTCGCGCTGCTCGCGGCTCCACTGCTTGCGGCGCTCCAGGTCTTCCTTCCACGCGTCGCGGGCCAGCTTCGAGCCGCCCTGCACCGCGCCCTGCACCTGGGACGGGCCGGCGAGGTTGCGGAACACCCAGCCCAGCAGACGGCCACCCTTGCCGGAGGCGTCGCCCACCTGCTCGTCGTCGCTCATCCCGCCGCCTCTCTGTTTGTGTGCAAACCATTGGTACACCAATCATTGCTACGATCGCAACGACGACGAGGAGGACGCGGGTGACCGGCGGCATCGAGGAGGACCCCCTGGCGCTGGAGCAGCAGGTCTGCTTCGCGCTCTCAGTCGCCGCCCGGAGCGTCGTCGCTGTCTACCGGCCGCTGCTGGAGCCGATGGGGCTCACCCACCCGCAATACCTGGTGATGCTGGCGCTCTGGCAGCACGCGCCGCTGTCCGGCCGGGATCTGAGCCGGCTGCTCCAGCTCGACCCGGGCACGCTGTCCCCGCTGCTCAAGCGGCTGGAGGCGGCCGGCTACATCCGGCGGGAACGCGACGCCGCCGACGAGCGCAGCCTGGCCGTCTCGCTCACCGCCGAGGGGCAGGCGCTGCGGGCGCAGGCCGAGCGGATCCCGCCGGCCATCGTGCAGCGCCTCGGCCTGCCGCTGGCCGACCTGCGGCACCTGCACACGGCGCTGACCGAGGTGATTGCGGCAGCCAACCAGGCCACGTCTTCTTCGGGCGCTGCGGCGCCCGGTCAGGCGTCGGCGTAGACCGCGAAGCCCCGCTCCGCGCAGCGCCGGTAGAAGGCCGCCAGCACGCTCAGCTCGGCGCAGGTGAAGTTCCACTGCGGCGGATCGCCGCTCTCGTCCCGCAGCCGGTCGAGCCGGCTGTCGAGCCAGCGGAGCTGCTGCTCGGCCAGCCGCCCGTCGCCGAGCAGCGCGCGCAGCACCTCGCTCACCGACTCGAACGTGACCGGCTCGCCGTACGGCCGGTGCCGTGCGACGAACTTCTCCACGCCCTCGGCGATCCAGGAGCAGCCGTCCGGGTCGATCACCGGGTCCTCGTCCTCGACCGCGTTCTCCGTGGCGTAGAGCACATTCTCCAGCCCGAGGATCAAATCGACCAATTCGGTGTACGCGGTCGCGCGTACCGTGCCGGTCTTCGCGATCAGCTCGGCGAGCGCCGCGGTCGGCGCGGAGATCCGGGGCATGTCCACGATCTCGCCGAAGTCCACGAACTCAGCCGGCGCGACCGGATCGTAGAAGCGGCCGGTCCGCGGCCAGTGCACCGCGACGTTGTCCAGCCCCATCTGGCGTCACCTCTCACCAAGCGTTTTCGGACCATCTCCGACGATCGTCCCGGTTCCGGGCGCAAAAGATCAAGACCGCAACGGCGGCGCCGCAAAAGCTACGGCACGCCGGGCCCGGCCGCGACCCCCGGTCGGGGCAGCCGCCGATCACCGGTCGGATGACCGTCGTGGCTCACGGTGGCCGGTGGCGCGGTACCGCCCCAATGGCGTGTAGGGGGAGTCGTGGGCAACGCGGTTCGTCCGGCTACGGCATTCTCAGCCGCCTCGGAGAGGGTGCCGAGTGGCGGTTTGGTCGGCTCCGCACAGTAAGATTGAGGGCGAGACGAAAGACCCGAGACGGAGCGACGGACAGGGGCCCGCATGAGCCCTCGATCATAGTCCCGCATCGGGTCCGAGCCGATCGCGATCCGCGGGCAACCGCGGCGCCCGGCGTACATGATCCGAGCCTGGCGATCCCAGGGGCGGTCCATGCGCGCCGACGTCGCGTCCTGTCCGCCGAACCCGCGCCCCGCGCCCACGCGCGGCCGGTGCGAGAAAGTGGCCGAGCGTGGCAGCGGAGGACAACAAGAAGTACGGTGCCGAGTCCATCACCGTTCTCGAAGGCCTGGAAGCGGTCCGGAAGCGGCCCGGTATGTACATCGGGTCCACCGGCGAGCGCGGTCTGCACCACCTGGTGTGGGAGGTCGTCGACAACGCGGTGGACGAGGCGCTGGCCGGGCACTGCGACACCATCGACGTGGTGCTGCTGGCCGACGGCGGTGTCCGGGTGACCGACAACGGCCGTGGCTTCCCGGTCGACCTGCACCCCAAGCTGAAGAAGCCGGGTGTCGAGGTCGCCCTGACCGTGCTGCACGCGGGCGGCAAGTTCGACGGCAAGGCGTACGCCGTCTCCGGCGGCCTGCACGGCGTCGGCGTCTCCGTGGTGAACGCGCTGTCCACCAGGATGGCCGTGGAGATCCACAAGGACGGCTTCGTCTGGCGCCAGCAGTACCACCACTCCAAGCCGACGCCGCTGGAGAAGGGCGAGGCGACCGACCGCACCGGTTCGGCTGTCTCCTTCTGGCCCGACCCGGACGTCTTCGAGACCGTCGACTTCGACTTCCACACGATCTACCGGCGCCTCCAGGAGATGGCCTTCCTCACCCGGGGTCTCACCATCCACCTGCTCGACGAGCGGGTGCCGGAGGACGAGGACGGCAAGACCCGCGAGGTCACCTTCCACTACGAGGGCGGCATCGCCGACTTCGTCCGGCACCTCAACGCCTCCAAGAGCCCGATCCACAAGACGGTGGTCGAGTTCGGCGCCGAGGAGACGGGCATGTCGGTCGAGATCGCCATGCAGTGGAACGAGTCGTACGGCGAGTCGGTCTACACCTTCGCCAACAACATCAACACCCACGAGGGCGGCACCCACGAGGAGGGCTTCCGGGCCGCGCTGACGAGCGTCGTCAACCGCTACGGCGCCGAGAAGAAGCTGCTCAAGGGCGACGAGCGCCTCTCCGGTGAGGACATCCGCGAGGGCCTGGCCGCGATCATCTCGGTCAAGCTCACCGATCCGCAGTTCGAGGGTCAGACCAAGACCAAGCTGGGCAACACCCCGGTCAAGGGCTTCGTGCAGCGGGTCTGCAACGAGTCGCTCGTCGACTGGTTCGACCGCAACCCGGCCGAGGCGAAGATCATCATCCAGAAGGCCTCCCAGGCGGCCCGGGCCCGGATCGCCGCCCAGCAGGCGCGCAAGCTCGCCCGGCGCAAGTCGCTGCTGGAGTCCGGCTCGATGCCCGGCAAGCTGGCCGACTGCCAGTCCACCGACCCGCGCGAGTCTGAGGTCTTCATCGTCGAGGGCGACTCGGCCGGCGGTTCGGCCAAGCAGGGCCGCGACCCGCGTACGCAGGCGATCCTGCCGATCCGCGGCAAGATCCTCAACGTGGAGAAGGCCCGGATCGACCGGGTGCTGAAGAACAACGAGGTGCAGGCGCTGATCACCGCGCTCGGCACCGGCATTCACGACGACTTCGACATCGAGAAGCTGCGCTACCACAAGATCGTGCTGATGGCCGACGCCGACGTCGACGGCCAGCACATCCAGACGCTGCTGCTCACGCTGCTGTTCCGGTTCATGCGGCCGCTGGTCGAGCTGGGGCACGTCTACCTGGCCGCCCCGCCGCTCTACAAGATCAAGTGGAACAAGAAGGGCGATGACGCCCAGTACGCGTACTCGGACCGGGAACGCGACGGGCTGATCGCACTGCGCCAGCAGAAGAAGCCCAACGCCCGCCCGGACGACATCCAGCGGTTCAAGGGTCTCGGCGAGATGAACTACCCCGAGCTGTGGGAGACCACGATGAACCCGGCCACGCGTACGCTGCGCCAGGTCACGCTCGACGACGCCGCCACCGCGGACGAGCTGTTCAGCGTCCTGATGGGTGAGGACGTCGAGGCTCGCCGGTCGTTCATCCAGCGCAACGCCAAGGACGTGCGGTTCCTGGACATCTGACGGACGCGCCCGGGTCGGCCGGCGATCCACCGGCCGACCCGGCGATCCACAGAGTTATCCACAGTCTGGCCGCTTTCCACAGCCGTTATCCACAGCGAGACCACGACTCTGAGTCTGATAAGGGTTAACAGTGACCGATACTCCCGAGTCCACCCCGAACGAGCCGGAGACCCCGGAACCACTGGCGGCGGTCGTCCAGCACGACCGGATCGAGCCGGTCGGCCTCGAGGTCGAGATGCAGCGCTCGTACCTCGACTACGCGATGAGCGTCATCGTCGGGCGGGCCCTGCCGGACGTCCGGGACGGGCTCAAGCCGGTCCACCGCAAGATCCTCTACGCCATGTTCGACTCCGGCTACCGGCCGGACCGCGGGTACGTGAAGTGCTCCCGCGTCGTCGGCGACGTGATGGGCCAGTTCCACCCGCACGGCGACTCGGCCATCTACGACGCGCTGGTCCGGATGGCGCAGCCGTGGTCGCTGCGCTACCCGCTGGTCGACGGCAACGGCAACTTCGGCTCGCCCGGTAACGACCCGGCCGCCGCCATGCGGTACTGCCTTGCGGCAGATGTCCGGGTTCGTACCGTCGACGGCACCGTCCGGATCGGCGACGTCGTGCCGGACGCCGCGCCGAGCAGCGAGACCGACGTCGACCTCAAGGTCCGTGACCGCAACGGCGACCTGGTCCGTGCCAGCAGGTTCTTCCACTCCGGCGAGCACCCCACGCTGCGGCTGCGCACCCGTGAGGGGTACGAGCTGACCGGCACCCACAACCACCCGGTGCTCTGCCTGGTGAACGTGGCCGGTGTGCCGACCCTGCTGTGGAAGCTGCTTGCCGAGATCGCCCCGGGCGACCGGGTGGCCCTCCAGCGCACCGTGCCGGACGAGATCGGCTACCCGATGCTGGAGCACGTCGAGGCAGCCGTGCTCGCGGGCGCGCTCGTGTCCGAGGGGTGGGTGTCCGAGCAGCGAGCCGGCTTCAACAACGTGGACCGGGAGTTCTTCGTCCGGGTCCTCACCGCCTATGACCTCGCGGTCGGCGGCCCCCGGTACGTCGCCGAGCGGGTCATCGACTCGGGCAGCACGCTGCACGAACTCGATGTACAGAACCTCGCCGCACTGCGGGCGAGCGTACTCGGCGAGATGGTGGGCGCGCGGAGCGCCGACAAGTTCGTGCCGGAGTTCGTCTGGCGCGGACCGGCCGCGGTCAAGCGGGCCTTCCTCCAGGCGCTGTTCGAGGGCGACGGCTCGTCGTCGCTGCTGCCCCGCCACACGATCCAGGTCTCCTACTCGACCCGCAGCGAGCGGCTGGCCCGCGAGGTGCAGCAACTGCTGCTGGAGTTCGGCGTGGTCAGCCGGCAGTGCCGGTACGACAACGGCGAGATCAAGGTCGTCGTCACCAACCGGCGGGACGCCCGGATCTTCGCCGCTCACGTCGGATTCCTCGGCCGCAAGCAGGCCAAGCTGGAATCCGAGCTGGCCCAGGTGCCGGCGAGCAGCACCGCGCTCTCCGGCGATCACGTGCCGTTCGTCGGTGACTTCGTCCGCGAGCACGGCGCGAGCCGCTGGACCGAGCGTGACTGGCTGCGCCGGCACAACGTGGACCGGATCGAGCGCTGGGAGCGGGACCGCGACGAGATCGCCGCCCGGATCACCGAGCCGGGCATCCTCGACGTGGTCGAACCGCTCGTCGACGGCCGCTTCTACTACGCCGAGGTGACCGACGTCACCGACGCCGGTGTGCAGCCGGTCTACAGCATCCGGGTGGACACCGAGGACCACTCGTTCGTCTCCGACGGTTTCATCAGCCACAACACCGAGTGCAAGCTCGACCCGCTGGCGATGGAGATGCTGCGGGACATCGACGAGGACACCGTCGACCTCCAGGACAACTACGACGGCCGGGCCAAGGAGCCCACCATCCTGCCGTCGCGTATCCCGAACCTGCTGATCAACGGCTCCGAGGGCATCGCGGTCGGCATGGCCACCAAGATCCCGCCGCACAACCTGCGCGAGATCGGCGCGGCCGTGCAGTGGTGCCTGGAGCACCCGGAGGCCGACGAGGCCACCACGCTGGAAGCACTCCTGGAGATCGTCAAGGGTCCGGACTTCCCGACCCACGGCCTGATCGTCGGTCAGGCGGGCATCCAGGACGCGTACCGGACCGGGCGCGGCTCGATCCGCATGCGCGCCGTGGTCGAGGTCGAGGAGGACAAGCGGGGCCGGCCGGCGCTCGTGGTCAGCGAGCTGCCGTACCAGGTCAACCCGGACAACCTCGCCGAGCGCATCGCCGAGCTGATCAAGGAGGGCAAGCTCGCCGGCATCGCCGACATCCGCGACGAGTCCTCCGGGCGTACCGGCATGCGGATCGTGCTCGTGCTCAAGCGCGACGCGGTCGCCAAGGTGGTGCTGAACAACCTCTACAAGCACACCCAGCTCCAGGAGACGTTCGGCGCCAACATGCTGGCGCTCGTCGACGGCGTGCCGCGCACGCTGAACCTGGCCCAGTTCATCCGCTACTACGTCGAGCACCAGATCGAGGTGATCCGGCGGCGGACCGCGTTCCGGCTGCGCAAGGCCGAGGAGCGGGCGCACATCCTGCGCGGTCTGTCCAAGGCGCTGGACGCGCTGGACGAGGTGATCGCCCTGATCCGGCGCTCGCCCACTGTGGAGGACGCACGGCAGGGTCTGATCCGGCTGCTGGACATCGACGAGGTTCAGGCGACCGCGATCCTGGACATGCAGCTGCGCCGGCTGGCCGCCCTGGAGCGGCAGCGGATCCTGGACGACCTGGCGAAGCTCGAAGTGGAGATCGCCGACCTCAAGGACATCCTGGCCAAGCCGGAGCGGCAGCGGCGGATCGTCTCGGAGGAACTGGGCGAGATCGTCGCGAAGTGGGGCGACGACCGGCGCACGAAGATCGTCCCGTTCGACGGCGAGGTCTCGATGGAGGACCTCATCGCCCGCGAGGACGTGGTGGTGACGATCACCCGCACCGGATACGCGAAGCGGACCAAGGTCGATCTCTACCGGTCGCAGCGGCGTGGCGGGAAGGGCGTCAGCGGGGCGACGCTCCGCCAGGACGACATCGTCAGCCACTTCTTCGTATGCTCTACCCACGACTGGATCCTGTTCTTCACGAACAAGGGTCGGGTCTACCGGGCGAAGGCGTACGAGCTTCCCGAGGCCAGTAGGGTGGCCAAGGGCCAGCACGTGGCCAACCTGCTCGCGTTCCAGCCCGACGAGCAGATCGCGCAGATCATTGAAATCCCGAACTACCAGGTGGCCCCCTACCTGGTACTGGCCACGAAGAACGGCCTGGTGAAGAAGACACGGCTCGAGGAGTTCGACTCCAACCGTTCCGGCGGCATCATCGCGATCAACCTGCGCGATGAGGACGAGCTGGTCGGTGCGGTACTGGTCGCTCCGGAGGACGACCTGCTGCTCGTGTCGAAGAACGCCCAGGCGATCCGCTTCAACGCCACCGACGAGGCGCTGCGTCCGATGGGCCGGGCCACCTCCGGTGTGATCGGCATGCGCTTCAGCGGCGAGGACGAGTTGCTCGCCGTCGAGGTGGTGCGAGAGGGTCTGGACGTTCTGGTCGCGACGAACGGGGGTTACGCGAAACGTACCCCGATCGAGGAATACCCGGTCCAGGGCCGGGGAGGTAAGGGCGTGCTGACCGCGAAGATCACCGAGCGACGCGGTGGCCTGGTCGGCGCGGTCGTGATCGATCCGGAGGACGAGCTGTTCGCCATCACGAGCAACGGCGGCGTCATCCGGACTCCGGTGAAGCCTGTACGCCGTACGCGTGACCGGAACACAATGGGGGTCAAGCTGATGGACCTCCCGGACGGCGTGACTATCGTGGCGATTGCTCGCAATGCCGACGAGCCTGACGAACAGGACTAGTTGATGACGGAGACACAGGCGAAGTCGGGGAACAAGGGGACCTCGGCCACTCCGGTCGAGGAGGAGGCCGCGCAGGGCGGCACACCAGCGACCGGCCGCGCGGCTGTGGGCCGGGCCACGGTTCCCGCCGACGCGCCTGCCCCGAAGTTCACCCGGGCTCCCGGCATGGCCCCGCCTCCGGACAAGCCGGCCGAGGACTCCGGTTCCCGGGACTCGGCCGAGACCAAGGTCGACGCGCCGACATCGGCCGACGGTCTGGCCGCTCCGGCCGCCAAGCCCGCGAACGCCACGAGCACCCAGCCGATCAAGACCCCGTCGGCCGCCGGCCGGGCCTCCACCGGGACGACCGGCACGCAGCCGCGGATCGGTGCCGGCCTGGGCACCGCCCCGAAGACGTCGCCCGACGGCTCGCGCCCGAGCGGCGCCGCGAGCGCCCAGGCCCGGCCCGCCAACGGCGGCGGCCTGCCGCCGGGCATCAGCGGCGCGGCAGCCGTGGGCGCCGCGCGCGTGGGTGAGGCGGTACGCGCCGCGCGTACCTCGGTCAGCTCGGCCGCGTCGCGCGGACCGCGACGGGCCCGGCTGAACCTGAAGCGGATCGACCCGTGGTCGGTGATGAAGTTCGCCTTCGCGGTGTCAGTGGTGCTCTTCATCGTGGTCGTCGTGGCGACGTCGGTGCTCTACCTGGCGCTGGACGCCATGGGTGTGTTCAAGAGCGTCAACGACAGCCTCACCGACCTGGTGAACGCCGGCGGCGGCCAGGGTGGCGGCGGCTTCCGGATCACCGCCAAGGGCGTGATCCTGACGTCGGCGCTGATCGGCCTGGTGAACGTCGTGCTGTTCACCGCGCTGGCCACGCTGAGCGCGTTCGTCTACAACGTCTGCGCCGACCTGGTCGGCGGGATCGAGCTGACGCTCGCCGAGCGGGACTGATCGACCGGCGCCGGGGCACCGCGTAAAGCGGTCGCCCCGGCGTCGTGCGTCCGGGTAGGTTCGAGGTGGCGCGGGTGCTTCCCACCACAGACCCCCGATTTGGGCGCGGTGGAGGCGATGGGTTAACCTAGCTCGTCGCTACGCGGGGCTATAGCTCAGTCGGTTAGAGCGCAGAGCTGATAACTCTGAGGTCGCTGGTTCGATTCCAGCTAGCCCCACCGCACATCGTCCGACGACAGTCGAGCGCGAGGGGTCAAGCACATGTTCAAGAAGCTCCTGATCCTGGCCGGCATCGTCGGTGTGGCCGCCGTCGTGGCCAAGAAGGTCAAGGCCTCGAACGACGAGCGCGCCCTGTGGCACGAGGCGACCACGGCGCCCGACCTGCGCTGAACGCCGTCACGGGGCCCTAGCTCAACTGGCAGAGCACTGCCTTTGCAAGGCAGGGGTTAGGGGTTCGAGTCCCCTGGGCTCCACCACATCATTTCGCCGGATCATCAGCGGCTGTCGATGCTGCTGTGTCGCGTGCCGCCTCGGCAGTCGGCTGCCATCGATCAACGAAAGCCTCGGCGAACCGTTCATGATCTGATCGGCGTTGTACCCGCCGACCTTCCGGCTGCGGTGTTGGAGCACGTGATGCCCTAGCTCGTGCAGCAGTACGTCAAGTTCAAGTTCATGTCGTACCTGATGGACACCGACTCGGTGCGGCGCCAGCTCGCCGGCTGATCCGTCACCCCGGACGGCGCGTCGCCACACCGCCGCCGGCCCTCGCTCGTCGAGGCCGGCGGCGGTTCCGCATGTCGGCGTCACGGTCCCTGAGCGCCGCAGTCGACGACGGCGCCGGTCCGGGTTCGCCGAGCATCAGCGTGACCACCGCGGCGAGCAGCACGATCGACCCGAGAACGGCGGTCACTGTGAGCCGTTCGTCGAGCAGGAGCACCGCGATGAGCGCCGCCGTCACCGGCTCCACGAGCGCGATGACCGACGCGGTGGTCGCCCGGACCGAGGCCAACCCGGCGAAGAACAGGGTGTACGCCACGGCGGTGGGCGCCACGGCGAGGTAGGCGAGCAGGCCCACTGTCTGACGGGTGTCACCGGTTGTGGGCAGGATCCCTTCGAGCAGGGCCAGGGGAAGCAGGCAGATCATTCCGACGGCGAATCCGCCCAGTAGCGGAGTGTGCCCGCCGCCGTCTCGGCCGAGCTTCCGGTTGAGCAGGGTGACGGCTGCGTACCCGGCCGCGGACAGCAGCGCGCAGGCCAACCCCAGCAGCGGAGCCGGGGCGCTGCCGGCGCTACCACCGCCCAGCAGCAGGACCAGGCCGACGAGTGCTGTCACGACTGTGACTCCGCCGGATCGGCCGAGTCGCTCGCCGAGGGCCAGGCGTGAACCGAGGGCGATGAGGACCGGCCCGGCGCCCAGGGTGACCATGGTGGCGACGGCCAGACCGGCGTACCCCACTGCGGCGAAGTACGCCGTCTGGTAGACGGCGAGACCTACGCCTGTCGTTACGACCTGCCGCCACCTGTGGCGCGGCCGGGTGCCGACGACCCGGATACGCGAGGATGGTCGCCGACGTGTCAGGTGTCCGGCGGCGAGCAGCAGGACCCCGCCCGCGAAGCGCCAGAAGGAGACGGCGACGGGGCCCAACCCGCTGGTGTCGTAGAGGACGGCCGCCGCGGCGCCGCCGGTGCCCCAGGCGATCGCCGCCAGGAGGATGTACAGGGTTCCTCGCCCCACGGTCGGGGGCAGATTTCTGCGCACGGGATTCTCCGTTGTCGTCGCCGCCCGGGCACCGCGAACGCACCCGGGCTCTGGATCGAAAGCCGGGTTCGGTGAACGGCGTCGTTACCGGGTGACCGGTGGCGGCGAGACAACGCGGAACGTCATGTCCGCACCCTAGCGGCGCGCAGACGATCGACCGCCTGCTTTATCGCGGCCACCCGCGTCGCGAGCGGTCCCGCGGGCACCTCGACCAGGTCGAATCCCGCGTCGCGGTACGTCAGTTCGTGGACGCGCTCGAAGACGAGCGATTCCTCGAAGCTGATCCGGCGGGCGGCGGTCGCCTCGACGAAGCCCTGATTCCGTACGAAGAAGACGGTCCGCTCGTAGTGGCGGCGTTCCGTCGTCAGGCGCTCGACCTCGTCCAGCAGGGCGGACGGCGGCGTCGACCCCAGGTGGCGGCACAGCGCGAGCGTGCAGACGGGTGAGCGGTCGTGGAAGACGATCTCCCCGGCGTGCGCTTCGGCTCGGCGCCGACGCCTTCGCTGAAGAGCCAGCACCCGCTCGGCGAAGTCCGGCTCGCGCCACGGTTCGGGCCGGCCGAGTGCCTGGTGCAGCGCGATCACGTCGGTCGCCGCCTCCTCCACGACGGGATGGCCGTCGACCTC
This sequence comes from Micromonospora sp. RV43, assembly GCF_001029515.1. Taxonomy (NCBI): domain Bacteria; kingdom Bacillati; phylum Actinomycetota; class Actinomycetes; order Micromonosporales; family Micromonosporaceae; genus Micromonospora; species Micromonospora sp. RV43. The sequence continues at coordinate 15,625 of NZ_LEKG01000100.1, forward strand.
CAGGTGGCGCAGGATCGCGGTCTTACCGGAGCCGGGAGCGCCGGTGAGGATGAATCCGGGCATGACGTCCTCCGTTGGCAGACAGCCTCTTGATAGGCAAGCCGTTACTTGCATATGGTGGGTGACGTGGGCGACCTGTACCAGGCGCTGGCCGATCCCACCCGCCGCCTGATCCTCGACGAGCTGACCGAGCGCGACGGTCAGACCCTGTTCGAGATCTGCGGCCGGCTGGCCACCAAGCACCAGGTCGGCTCGTCCCGGCAGGCGATCTCCCAGCACCTCGACGTCCTGGAGGCCGCCGGCCTGATCGTCACGCGGCGGCAGGGTCGCTACAAGTTCCACCACCTCGACACCCGGCCGCTGCGGTCCATCACCGAGCGATGGCTCAGGTCCGACGCACCCACCCAGGAGAACCCATGAGAATCAACCTCACCAGCGTGTACGTCGACGACCAGGACAAGGCACTGCGCTTCTACACCGAGGTGCTGGGCTTCGTGAAGAAGACAGACGTGCCGACCGGGGAGTACCGGTGGCTGACTGTGGTCTCGCCGGACGCCCCGGACGGCGTGGAGCTGCTGCTGGAACCCGACGCGCACCCGGCCGCCAAGGCGTTCAAGGAGGCGCTCGCGGGCGACGGGATACCGCTGACGCAGTTCGCGGTGGACGACGTGGCTGCCGAGCACGACCGGCTGCGGGGCCTCGGCGTGCTGTTCACCCAGGAGCCGGTCGACATGGGCCCGGTGACCACGGCGGTGTTCGACGACACCTGCGGCAACCTGATCCAGATCGCACAGTACCGGTAGCGGGTCGACAATGGCCGGACCGTGGCGTAGCCCGGCGCTGGCGGCCGCGGTGGCGCGCCTGGAGGACGAGATCCGGGACGCCTGGGCGCGGCTGCGCGGTGAGCTGGACGTGGCGCCGGGCTCGCCCGAGGAGAGCGAGCTGGCCTGGCTCGTCGTCGACGACCCCGGGGCGTACGACTGGCGGACCGTGGACGGCGCGGTGGACCGGCTGACCTGTCCCGACTGCGGGGCACGGCTGACCGCCGGACCGGCGACGTGCGAGACGTGCGAGTTCCGCCACCGGATGCGGTTCGGCGCCCGGGAGCGCGACCGCCCGCACGTGCCGCCCGGCAACGAGCACGCGCTGCGCGTGGCCACGGCGGTGACCCGCAGCCGCCACCGCTACTCACCCCGGGCGCGGGTCGGCTACGAGCTGGTCCTACCGGACCTGCTGGCCGGCGCCCTGCCTACGACTCCCCAGGCCCAGGCCGCCAAGGCGCTCATCAACACGTTGACCGACGACGAGTGCGACCGGGTCGTGAGCCTCGCCGAGGTCGTGGAGTTGGCGAGAGGTCGTTGACTCCGCGCGGAACCGCTGGACACGATCAGTCACTCTGGCGGCATGACGGTGTGGCGGCGCCCGTACTCGCTGGACCTGACCACCTCCGGCTTCATGGTCGTGGCGGTGCTGGCGGTCGGCTTCTTCGTGCTCCTCGTGTTCGAGGTCAGAAGCGGCAGGATGCCGGGACGGGATGCGGTGTTCCTCGGCGTGTGGAACGCCGTCGGCCTCGCTGTCGCGGTCCGCCGCGCGATGCTCGGCGTCTGGGTGAGCCCTGTCGGCGTACGCTCGCGCTCGCTGCTCCGCACGACCACAGTGCCGTGGGCGTCGGTTGCGGAGATACACAGCGGTACGGGTTCGATCGTGGGCCTGGACGTGGGACGCGACGCGATCGTCATCGAGCGGATCGACGGCGAGCCGGTGCAGACGCCGATCCAGTCCGGCGCCGTCGTCCGGCCGTTCCGCCTGGAGCTGACCCGGCTGGTCACCTGGCCGGAGCACTACGACGAGATCCTCGCGAACCTGCGGGAGTGCCACCGGAACGCCCGGCCCCCGGAGCAGCGCGCGGCGGCGAGCCCGGCGCCGGATCCGGTCCGCACCGACCGTCCGGACCCGCCGGGACAGATCCGGCGGCCCGCTCCGAGCGCCGCGCAGCGGCGCGACATCCACGCGTTGACCAGGCAGTACGAGCGTGGAGTGCTGACCGACGCCGAGTACGCGGCCGCGTTGGCGCGGCTGCGCGGTGACGAGTAGGCGTCAGCCGAGCCGGTCGAGCAGCTCGCGGCTGCGGCTCACCACCAGCGCTGTGGCCTCGGCGTCGTACGAGGGCAGCGAACTGTCGGTGAACAGGTGCCGGTCGCCGGGGTAGACGTACAGCTCGCCGCGCTCGGGACCGACGATCGACACCAGCTCGCGCGCGGCGTCCACGTCGCCTTCGAGCCCGAAGAACGGGTCCTGTTCCATGCCGTGCACCTGCACCGACACCCCGTCGGGCCACGGACCGATCGCCCACTCGCCGGTCACCGGCAGGCAGGCCTCGTAGAGCAGGGCGGCCCGGGCGCCGGCCCGGGTCTGGGCGAGCCGCTGGGCGATGGCGGCGCCCCAGGAGACGCCCGCGTAGACGAGGCCGGCGGGCAGGCCGGCGACGAGCGCGTCGGCGCGCCGGTCGAGGACGTCGCCGCCGATCCGCTTGATCAGCGCGGCGCCGTACTCGATGGTGGCCGGCCGTTCGCCGTCGAAGAGGTCGGGGAGGTGGACGGTGTGGCCACCGGACTGCAGGGAGCCGGCGAGCGCGCGGACGCCGTCCGTGAGCCCTTGAATGTGGTGGAAGAGCACGATCTCGGCCATCACTACACTCCTGAGTTGTCAGACCAGAGTTGTCGAACGAACCAGAATCTTAGAACGGTCGAGAAATGTCGGTCAATGAGCGAATCCCGGACTACGACCTCGACGACCTGCTCGTGGTCACCGCTCCGGAGCAGTTGCGTGCGCTCGCCGACCCGCTGCGGAGCACGCTGCTCGAACTGCTCCTGGAGCGCGCCGCCACTGTCAACGAGATGGCCCGCGCCGTCGACCGGCCGAAGAGCAGCGTGGCGTACCACGTGAACCAACTGGTCGACGCCGGTCTGCTGCGCGTGGTGCGGACCCGCCGGGTACGCGCCATCGAGGAGCGGTTCTACGGGCGGGTGGCCCGCACCTACTACGTCGGCGCGCTCAGCCGGGCCGAGGACAAGCAGGTGGTGTCCCGGATCAACGGGCTCGCCGAGGCGGCAGCCGAAGCGGCGGCCGCGCACGCCGCCGACGAGTTGCGGTGCACGCTCGTGCACGCGCGCATCCCGATCGAGGACGTCCGCGAGTTCTGGGCGGAGGTGCAGGCGCTGGCCCGGCGGTTCGCGCAGATCCCCCGCGCCGGGGACCAGGTGTACGGCTTCGCCGCCGGCCTCTACCCCACCGACGCGCCCACGCTCCCCGACACGGACCCCGCCACCGACCCACGCGACTGACGGCCCCACCACGCGACGGCAGGGTCTTGCCGGGACGGCGAACCGGGCAGGCTAGCGTCGGAAGCGTGAGCACCGGATCCCCGCGCGTCCTGCCGGCCGAGCGCGGCATCGACGAGGCAGCCGCCGTCCTGCGTGCCGGCGGGCTGGTCGCCTTTCCCACCGAGACGGTCTACGGGCTGGGCGCCAACGCGCTCGACGCCCGGGCCGCCGCGCGGATCTTCGAGGCGAAGGCGCGGCCCAGCTTCGACCCGCTGATCAGCCACCTGGCCGACGCCGCCGACCTGGCCGCGCTGGTGGGAGAGGTGCCCGCGGCGGTGGCCGAGCTGGCGAAGCGGTTCTGGCCCGGCCCGCTCACCCTGATCGTGGACCGTCCGGAGATCATCCCGCCGATCGTCACCTCCGGTCTGGACACCATGGCGGTACGCGTACCGGACGAGTCGTCGGCGCGGGCGCTGATCGCCGCCGCCGGAGTGCCGGTGGCGGCGCCGAGCGCGAACCGGTTCGGCCAGCTCAGCCCCACCCGGGCCGAGCACGTGGTGGCCGGGCTGGGCGGCGCGGTGGACGTGGTGCTCGACGGCGGGCCCACCCGGTGCGGGATCGAGTCGACGATCGTGGACGCGCGCGGTGAGCGGCCGGTGGTGCTGCGGCTGGGCGCGCTGCCGGTCGAGGCGCTCGTCGAGGCGGTCGGCCCGGTCGAGGTGCGCCAGGGCAGCTCCGGCCAGCCGGTCGCGCCCGGGACGCTCGCCGCGCACTACGCCCCGCGTACCCCGTTGCGGTTGGGCGCGGCGGCCGAGCCCGGCGGCGGCCGGCGGGGCTTCCTGGCCTTCCGGGAGCCACCGGCGGACGGCGACTGGGCGGCGGTGGAGGTCCTGTCGCCCGACGGCGACGTGACGGCGGCGGCGGCACGCCTGTTCGACGCGCTGCACCGGCTCGACGCGGCCGGGGTGACCGAGATCGTCGCCGAGCCGGTGCCGGAGACCGGCGTGGGCCGCGCGATAAACGACCGGCTGCGCCGGGCCGCCGCCACCTGGCGCTAGGACTGGTCGGCGTCGGGTCGCCGATGCGAACCCGGCTGCGGCAGGCGGTCGACCAGCTTGGTCAGCGCACCGTTGGCGAACGTTGCGCCGAGCGCCGACCCGGTGGCGATGGTCCAGCCCACCGGGCCGAGCGGGGTGCAGCCGAAGAACTGGCTGACGCCCGGCGTCTGCACCACAGCCACGAGCACGCCGACCGACGCGGCGGTGGCGGCGAGCACGCTGGGGCTGGTGCCGCCGGCCAGCACTGTCTGGCCGAGCTGGGTGCCGATCAGCGAGGCGAGCGCGACGGTGCTGGCACGCCGCTGGGTGCCGGTCCACCTGGCGATCGTCCAGCCGGCGGTCGCGCCCAGCGTGGTCGACGCCGCGCGCAGCCCGATCTCCCGGGTCATGGTGACGCCGAGCGACGAGTCCGGCCCTTCCCGCAGCAGATGGTCGGCGCTGTCGTCGGCGGGCGGGCGGACCGCGATGGCGAGCGCGGGTGCCAGGTCGGTGAGCAGGTTGACCAGCAGGAGTTGCCGGCCGGTCAGCGCGGACCGGCCGGTCGCGGCGGCGGTCAGCACGCTGAACGCGATCTCGCCGAGGTTGCCGCCGACCAGGATGCTCAGCGCGTGCCGCACCGACGACCACATGGCCCGTCCCTCGACGAGCGTGGCGATGATCGTCTCCAGCCGGTCGTCGGTGACCACCAGGTCGGCCGCCGCGCGGGCGGCGGGAGTGCCGCGCTGGCCGAGCGCGATGCCGACGTCGGCGAGCCGGATCGCGGGCGCGTCGTTGGCACCGTCACCGGTCATCGCGACAGTCCGGTCCTGGCGCTGCAACGCCTGGATGATCCGTACCTTGTGGGCGGGCGTGCAACGTGCCACCACGTCGGTGGCCATCAGGCGCTCGGCGAGCGCCGCGTCGTCCAGCCGGTCCAGGTCGGTGGCGGTGACCACGCGCTGCCCGCCGTCGTCCGGGCTGATCTTGGCGGCGATCGCCTCGGCCGTGGCCGGGTGGTCACCGGTGATCATGACGGTGTGCACGCCCGCCGCCCGGATCCGGGCCACCGCCGGCCGGGCGCTCTCCCGCACCCCGTCGGCGAGCGTCAGGAAACCCACGAAGACCAGCCCGTCGACCTGCTCGTCGCTCACCTGCTCGATGGAGACCTGGCACTCGGCCACGGCGAGGATGCGATGCCCGGCACCGGCCCGCCCGGCCAGCATGGCCTGCACCTCCTCGCGTCCGGCCGCATCAAGCGGCCGGTCACCCTCGGCGGTGCGCCGGGACGCGCAGCGCGGCAGCACCGACTCGGGGGCGCCCTTCACGCTCAGCAGCAGCCCGTCGGCGGCCCGGCCGACGGTGGCGCTGTAGCCCCGGGACGGCTCGAACGGCATTCCGGCCGTGGCGGTCCACTCCGCCGCGCCGGTCTGCTCGGTCACCCCGGCGGCGTCCGCGCCGTGGCGTACCGCCCGGTCGGTCTGCTGCGGCAACTCGTCCGGATCCGCCGCAGCAGGGGTGGCCCGCACCGCGGCGGCCAGCGTCGACCGGAGCGGCTCGTCGAGTTCGTCCAGCACGCCGTACCGGCCGTCACCGGTACCCACCCCCGCCAGCAGCAACTTCCCCTCGGTGAGCGTGCCGGTCTTGTCGAAGCAGAGCACGTCGACCCGGCCCAGCGCCTCGATGGTCCGGGGGTTGCGGACCAGGGCGCCGTGCTCGGCCAGCCGCCGCGCCGCCGCCAGCTGCGCGGCGCTGACCAGGAACGGCAACCCCTCCGGCACCGACGCGACGGCCAGGTTCGCGGCGGTCGCCGCCGTTTCGGCGAGGGGTACGCCCCGAAGCAGCCCTGCGCCTGCGACAGCGATCGCCGAGGCGGCCGCAAGGGGTACGGCGCTGCTGGTCAGCCTGCCGAGCCGCGCCTCCACGCCACTGGCGGGAGGGGCCTGCCGGGCCATGGCGAGGCTCCGCCCGGCCTCGGTCTCCGCACCGGTGGCCACCACCACTGCGGTGCCGTGCCCGGCGGCCACAGTGGTGCCCTCGAACAGCATCGAGTGCCGTTCGGCGATGGCCGCCGCCACCACCGGTTCCGGACTCTTCGCCACCGGCAGCGACTCGCCGGTCAGTGACGACTCGTCCGCCTCCAGCCCGTCGCTCGTCAGCACCCGGCAGTCGGCCGGTACGGCGTCCCCGGAGCTGACCGTGATCACGTCGCCGCGTACCAGTTCCTCGGCGGGCACCACCCGCTCGGCGCCGTCGCGCAGCACCCGGGCGGTGACCGCCGATCGGGACAGCAGCTCGGCAAGCGATCGTTCGGTGTTGCGCTGGTGCACCGCGCCGACCAGAGCGGACCCGCCCACCACGCCACCCACCAGGGCCGCGTCGACGAGTGAGCCGAACGCGGCGGAGAGCACCGCACCGGCGGCCAGCACCGGGGTGAGCGGGTTGGACAGCTCCTCCACGAACGCGCGGAGCAGCCCGGCCGGGCCGTGCTCGTCGCCGACCTCGACGCGCCGGCGACGGGCCGCCTCGTCCTCGGCAAGCCCGGACGGGTCGGTGGCGAGCTGGTCCAGGACGGTCTGCGCCGGCATCAGGTGCCAGGCGGTGAGCGCGGGCATCGGTGCGCCGGTCCGGTCCGGCAGCCGGTGTGCCCGGAACACGCCGTGCGCGAACGCGAGCGCCGCCGCGCCGTTCACCGCGGCGAGCGTCGGGCGGGGCAGCCGCCGCCGGTCGGCGGTGAACGCGGCGAGCGCGCCGAGCCCGCTGCCGGCCATCGAGATCCGGACGTTCTGCTCGGTCATCCGGCGGGCCACCCCGGCGGCGTCGACGAGCAGGGCCGGTACCCGCAGGTCGTCACCGACCAGCAGGTGCGCGCCCCACGGCGGCAGGTCGTCCGGGCCGTACACGCCGAGGCCGCAGTCCGAGGCGGCGAGCGCCGACCGCTCACCGGAGACCACCATCACCACGGCGCCCTCGCGTTGCAGGTCGTGCACCGCGTCGGCGAGCCGGGCACCACCGGGTACGAGCAGGTCCGCGAAGTCGTACCGGCCGTCGTCCGCGCCGCCGACCACGAGCCGCAGGCCCGCCTGCCGTGCGGCCGACGCCAGCGCGTCCACGCCCGGCGCGGGCTCCGGCTCGACCCGCAGTACGGCGGCGAGCCGGCCGTTCTCCGCCAGCCCGAGCAGCCGTCCACCGTCGGCGCGCAGCCGGGCGCTGTCCGGGGTGTCGCCGGGATCGTCGGCGCCGAGGCGGTCCAGCGGGCCGATCCGCCAGCCCTCGGCGGCGCGAACCGCGTCCGGCTCGGCCGGGTCGAACAACGCGAACGCGCGCGCGGCGACCTGCCCGGTGTCGGCGTCGGCCAGCGGCGCGAGATCGGCCAGGACGCCCCGGTCCGAACCGAGCACCGCCGCGTCGAGCACCACCGTGTCGATCCGGTCCAGCTCACGCAGCACACTGCGGTCCATCGCGATCACGCCGCGCCGGGCGAGCATCCGGCCGAGCTGGGCGCCGTACCCCTCCCGGCCGGAGCCGGGCGCCTTCGGCAGCGAGGACAGCGCCAGCGCGGCTGCGCGCTTCGGCCCCAGCACCGGCAGCGCCGCCGCCCCGGCGACCGCGCCGGCCGGAAGCACCCGCTTGGCGTACCGCTCGGGCTGCCCGTCCGGCACCGGGCAGGGCCGCTCGCCGTCGGGCACCCGGGCCACAGCCCGCTCCGGGTCACCGGTCAGGTGCGGCTCGGCCCGCCGCCACGCGTTCAGTTGAGCGGCGCCCTCACCCCACTGCACGACCCGCTGCGCGCCGTCCAGCACGATGCCCGCCCAGCCGCCGGTGAGACCCTGCACCACCGCCTCGGCCAGCGGGAACAGCACCTCGGCGCGCGGGTCGGCGCGGATGCCCAGACCGGCCAGCGCGTGCAGCTTCGGGTGCAGGTCGACCGCGCCGAGCAGACCGGCCACCTCGGCGGGAATGGGAGTGAGCGGCAGGACACGGGTGGCAGCGGAGATGCTCAACCCGAGCACGTCGGACAGCAGCGCGCCGAACGTCCGCGCGGTACGCGGGCCGTCCTCGGGCGGCTGCGGCGGTTCGATCTCCGGGTCCGGCTCGTACGGGCAGGTCTGCTCCACGCGCGCCACCGTGGCGATCAGGTCGCGCAGCTTCGGCGCCGGATCCCCGGTCGCCACCACCACCCGGCCCGACGGCGCGTTCACCCGCGCCCAGGCGACACCCGGCATCGACTCCAGCGCCGCCTCGACCTGACGGGCCAGCCGGTCGCCGCCGTCCTGGCAGACGCCGTGCACCTCGATGTGGTGGCGGCCGTCCTGCGACCACACGCGGCGGCTGGTCAGCCCGGTGAGGCGGGCCAGCCGGGCCGCCGCCGTACCGACGCTGCCCGCCACCTCGCTGACCCGGGCCGGCACGGCATCAGTGGGCAGGGCCGAACCGACGGTACGCGCGACACGCGCGGCGGTCTCCGGTACGACCGTCGGCGACAGCAGGAGGCCGGCGAACCGTCCCAGCGAGGTCATCGAGTCGTACGGCCGGGCAGTCGGTTGAAGGTGTCGCAGCCGTACGCCATCTCGCCTCCCGGTCTCGTCCCGGCGGCCCGACTTCCCGGCGCGGCGTCCGTTATGCCACCCCGACGGCAGAATTTTCCGGCGTCGGCCCGCCGTTGCCGCGCGGGACGAGACGCGCGCCACAGTTGACCTCAACCGGGGGTGAGGTCCGAGGCTGAACGCCATGACCAGCACCACCGCCGTTCCGGCTGATCCACCCGTCGACCTCTGGTCGCCGCGCCTGCGGGCGATGACGGTGGGCAGTGTCGCCCTGGTGTCCCTGCTCGCGTTCGAGGCGCTGGCGGTGGGCACCGCCATGCCGACCGTGGCGCGCAGCCTCGACGGGCTCGGCCTGTACGCGCTGGCGTTCGGCGGTTCCTTCGCCTCCGGCGTGGTGGCGATGGTCGCCTCCGGCATCTGGTGCGACGCGCGCGGGCCGCGCCCGGCCATGTGGCACGGTGTCGTCTGGTTCGTCGCCGGGCTCGTGGTGGCCGGCGCCGCCACGACCATGGAGGTGCTGGTCGTCGGGCGGGTGGTGCAGGGCTTCGGCTCCGGACTGGTCTCGGTGGCGCTCTACGTGGTCGTCGGGCAGGCGTACCCGGAGCAGTTGCGGCGGCGGATCTTCGCCGCGTTCGCCGCGGCCTGGGTGGTGCCGTCGCTGGTCGGTCCGGCCCTGGCCGGACTGATCGTGGAACATCTGGGCTGGCGGTGGGTGTTCCTCGCGGTGCCGGCGGTGGCGATCCCGGCGGCGCTGCTGGTCCAGCCGGGGCTGCGGGCGCTGACCGCCACCGTGGCGACCCGCCCGCCGGCGGGTGCCCTGGCCCGGATCGGCTGGGCCTGCGGGGCGGGGGCGAGCGCCGCACTGCTGCATTACGGGGGGCAGCAGCGCGGCGTGCTCGCCGCCGCCCTGATCGCCGGGGCGCTGGCCGGGCTGTTCGTCTGCGTGCCGCACCTGCTGCCGGCCGGGTTCCTGCGCGCGGCGCGGGGACTGCCGACGGTGATCGGCCTGCGCGCGCTGGCGTCGGCGGCGTTCGTGGCCGCCGAGGTGGTGATCCCGCTGATGCTGTCCCGGGAGCGCGGTTTCTCGCCCACCGGCGCCGGCCTGGTGCTGACGGTCGGGGCGCTGTCCTGGTCGGTCGGCTCGTGGATCCAGGGGCGGATCCGCTCACCCCGCTCGGCGGCGACGCTGCCCCGGGCCGGGCTGGCCTGCATCACGATCGGTACGGCGGGCGTGGCGTCGGCGCTGGTGCCCGGACTGCCGGTGCTGCCGGCCGTGCTGAGCTGGTCGGTGGCCGGGCTGGGCATGGGCCTGCTCTACCCGTCGCTGTCGGTGCTCACCCTGGAGCAGTCCGCCCCGGCCGAGCAGGGCCGCAACAGCTCCGCGCTGCAACTGGGCGACTCGCTCGCCGCCGCCACAGTGCTGGCGCTCACCGGCGCGGTCCTGGCCGCCGGTGCGTCCCCCGGCCCGGCCGGCTTCGCGACCACGCTGGCTGTGGCAGCCGCCTGCGGCCTGCTGGGCCTGCTGCTGGCCGGCCGGGTGGTCCTCCGCCCCACCCCCTGACC
>NZ_LEKG01000101.1:0-25813 GCF_001029515.1 Micromonospora sp. RV43
CCGTGGGGGTGGCCGGGGCCGGGGCGGCGACGGTCAGGGACACCTCAGTCGTGGCGCTGGTGCTGTATCCCTTCGCCGAGACGGTGAAGGTGAACGTGCCGGCGCTGCCCGGGGTGCCGCGGAGCCGGCCCTCCTCGTCGAGGGTGAGACCGCCCGGCAGTGCCCCGGCGGCCAGGGCGAACGCGATGTCCGAGTCACCGTCGGCGGTGAACCGGAACGAGTAGGGCTTACCGGCAGTGGCGGCGGGCGGTTCGCCGGAGGTGAACACCGTCGCCGCCTCGGCGACGACGACTGTGGCGTCCTGCTCGTCGAAGCGGTCGTTCTTGTCGGTCATCCGCAACGTGAACGTGTACGTGCCGGGGGTGCTCGGCGCGCCACCGAGGGACGTCCCGACCACGAGCATCCCCGGCGGCAGACCGCCCGACGTCACCGACAACCGGTACGGCTCGGTGCCACCTGCGGCCTCCACGGTGTGGATCGCGTACACCCGCCCGAGGTACATGGGCGACCGCGGCTTGCCGGACGTGATGACGACAGTCGGCTCGCGTACCTCGATGGTCGCCGTCTGCTCGTCGAAGAGATCGTTCTGGTCGGTCATCCGCAACGTGAACGTGTACGTGCCGGGCGTCGTCGGCGCACCACCGAGCGACGTCCCCACCACGAGCATCCCCGGCGGCAGACCGCCCGACGTCACCGACAACCGGTACGGCTCGGTGCCACCTGTGGCCTCCACGGTGTGGATCGCGTAGACCTGCCCGATGACCATGACCGGCCGGGGCTTGCCCGAGGTGATGGTGACGGTCTCCGTGACGGCGGTGGCCGGTTGCGCAGTGGCGGGCTGCGCGGCGCCCAGCAGCAACGCCGCGACCATCGTCAGGGCCATGACCGGGCGAAGTGTCCCCATCGCACATCCAGCTCTCGGTCGGAACCGCTCGCGTCCGCCAGCGGGCCACAGTCCAGTCGATCCAGCAGACCCGGAGTTTATTCGACCAGTGCCAGTGACCCCGGGCAATCCACTGATCGGTGATCACCGTGTCGCCGCGACGACAGCCGCGCCCGGCGCGGTCGTGGTGACCGCACCGGGCGCGGGACGTCGTCCGGTACGGAGGCGGGCGGCCCGCCTCCGTACCCCTTGGTTCAGAGCGCCGGCGGGGTGAGCGTGCCGACGGCGTTCTCCAGCGCGGCGGCGACCCGGTACATCCGGTCGTCGGCCATGGTCGGCGCCATGATCTGGAAGCCGACCGGGAGCCCGTCGGACAGGCCGCACGGCACCGAGATGGCCGGGCCGCCGTACAGGTTCGTCGGGATGGTGAACAGGTCGGCCAGGTACATCTGGTACGGGTCGGCGGTACGCGACCCGATCGGGAACGCCACGAACGGCGTGGTCGGCGAGATCAGCGCGTCGACCTGCTCGAACGCACTGGTGAAGTCCCGCGTGATGAGCGTGCGAACCTTCTGCGCCTGGCCGTAGTAGGCGTCGTAGTAGCCCGAGGAGAGGGCGTACGTGCCGAGCATGATGCGGCGCTTGACCTCGGGGCCGAAGCCGGCCTCGCGGGTCAGCGACATGACCTCCTCCAGCGACCGGTTGCCGTCGTCGCCGACCCGCAGGCCGAACCGGACGCCGTCGAACCGGGCCAGGTTGGAGGAGCACTCGCTCGGCGCGATCAGGTAGTACGCCGGCAGCGCGTACTTGAAGTTCGGGCACGAGACCTCGACGATCTCGGCGCCCAGCTTCGCCAGCGCCTCGGCGGCGTCGCGGAACGCGGCCATCACGCCGGGCTCCGCGCCCTCACCGGTGAACTCGGTGACCACGCCGAGCTTCACGCCGGTCAGGTCGCCGGTGGCGCCACGCCGCGCCGCGGCCACCACGTCCGGCACCGGGGCCGGGATCGAGGTGGAGTCGCGCGGGTCGTGACCGCCGATCACCTGGTGCAGCAACGCGGCGTCGAGCACGGTACGCGCGCACGGGCCGGGCGTGTCCAGCGACGAGGAGAACGCGACCAGGCCGTAGCGGGAGGTGCCGCCGTAGGTGGGCTTCGCGCCGACGGTGCCGGTGACCGCGCCGGGCTGGCGGATCGAGCCGCCGGTGTCCGAGCCGATCGACAGCGGCGCCTCGTACGCGGCCAGCGCCGCCGCGCTGCCACCGCCGGAGCCGCCCGGGATCCGCTCCAGGTCCCACGGGTTGCGGGTCGGCCCGTACGCGGAGTACTCGGTGGAGGAGCCCATCGCGAACTCGTCCATGTTCGTCTTGCCGAGCATCACCGTGCCGGCGTCGCGCAGCCGCTCGACGATCGTCGAGTCGTACGGCGGGCGCCAGCCCTCCAGGATCTTCGACCCGACCGTGGTCGGCACGCCCTTGGTGGTCAGCACGTCCTTCACCGCGACCGGCACACCGGCGAGCGGGCCCAGTTCCTCACCGGCGGCGCGGCGCTCGTCCACGGCACGCGCGGCCGCCAGCGCCCCCTCGGTGTCGACGTGCAGGAACGCGTGCACCCGGTCGTCGACGGCGCCGATCCGGTCCAGGTGGGCCTGGGTGACCTCGACCGCGGAGGTCTCGCCGCTCGCCACCAGCCCGGCGATCTCAACGGCGGTGAGCTTGGTCAGGTCGGTCATGAGGCCACATCCTCGTCCAGGATCCGCGGGACGCGGAACCGCTGCTCCTCGGCGTCGGGGGCGCCCGACAGCGCCTCCTGCGGGGTCAGGCCCGGCCGCACCACGTCCTCACGGAGCACGTTCGTCAGCGGCACGGAGTGGGACGTCGGCGGGATGTCCGCCGCGGCGACCTCGCCGACCTGCGCGACCGACTGGAGGATCACATCCAGCTGGCCGGCGAAGGTGTCCAGTTCCTCCTCCGTGACGGCGAGCCGCGACAGTCGCGCGAGGTGCGCGACCTCCTCGCGGGAGATGGCGGCCATCAGTGCCCCCTTCGTGGCTGTCCTGAGACGTCTGCGGTGGGCCGGCCGCGCGTACGGGCGTGCTCGATGACGCGCGGTGACCGGAGCGAGTCTATTGTCCCGCCGTCACGACGACGCCTTCGACTCCCCCTCCGGGGCCGGACCGCTGCGGCTCCCCGCCTCCGCCGGGCGCACCGGACGGTAGCGGGACAGCCAGGCCACCAGGTCCTCCGCCGGCATCGGCCGGGCGTGGAACCAGCCCTGCGCCACGTCGCACCCGGCGGCGTGCAGCATCCGCCAGGTGCGCTCGTCCTCCACGCCCTCGGCCACCACACGCAGCCCGAGCGCCCCGGCCAGTTCGATCATCGAGCGGACGATCGCCGCGTCGTCCGGGTCCTCGGCCATCCCGAGGACGAACGACCGGTCCACCTTCACCTCGGACAGCGGGAGCCGCCGCAGGTGTTGCAGCGACGAGTAACCGGTGCCGAAGTCGTCGAGCGCGATGCCGACGCCGATGCGGTGCAACTGGGTGATGCTGGCGAGCACCCGCCGCGGGTCGGCCATCAGCGCGCCCTCGGTGATCTCCACCTGGAGGCGTTCCGGCGGCACGCCGTACCGGGCCAGCCGGTCGGCGATCTGGTCGGCGATCTCGCCGGTGTGCAGGTCACGGACGCTGACGTTGAGCGCGGCCCGCAGCGTGAGCCCGGCCGCCGACCACTTCGCGAGCTGCTCCACCACGTCGTCCACCACGCGGCGGGTGAGCAGCCGCATCACCGCGCTCTGCTCGGCGACCTGGATCAGCTCACCCGGGTCGACCATGCCCCGGCGCGGGTGCCGCCAGCGCAGCAGCGCCTCGACGCCCACCACCTCGCCTGTCGCGATGGCGATCTGCGGCTGGTAGTACATGGTGATCTCGCCCGGGTGCCCGGCCTGCTCGTCCGGCCCGGCCACCGTGCTCCCGTCGGCGGTCGGCCCGATGACGCCCGGCGCACCGGTGCTCACTGCGGCCTCCGCGTCCTGGGTGACGTCAGCGTCGGCGTCGGCGGTCTCGGGCTCCGGCGCGAACTCCGCATCGCCGACCACGAGCGGACCCGCGACCGGTCCGGCGCCGGCCCGGGCGGCCCGGCGGCGGATCGGGTCGGCGCCGGTGAGGATCCGCTCGATCAGGTCGTCGTCGTGCCGCTCCTCGACGCGCTCGCGGCGCCGTCGCAGCCAGCGGTTCGGCCCGTCGCCGGACCGCCGGCCGCCGTCGCGCGCCGGCCGCTGGTTGCGGGCCGGGCGGTCGGCCCGCACCGGCAGCGCCGGGGTCAGGGCCGCGCCGTCACCCCCGCGTACGCCCACAGTCTCCCCGCCCTGCGCGGACGGGCCGGACTCCAGCACCCGGCGCAGGTCGGCCAGCAGGCTCAGGCGCTCGGCCGAGTTGTGGTCGGACTCCGGCGCGTAGACCGCCACCGTGTCGTTGCGGTGCTTCGCGTCGTACATGGCCACGTCGGCGTGGCGCATCAGGGTGGCGAAGTCCTCGCCGTGGTCGGGGTAGAGCGCGATGCCGATGGCGCCGCCCACGTCCAGCGGCAGCCCGTCCAGCGGCACCGGTTCGGCGAGCGCGGCGACCACCCGGTCGGCCCGCTCGCGAGCCTGGTCGATGTCGGTGAGCCGGGGTACGACGATGGCGAACTCGTCGCCGCCGAGCCGCGCCACCATGTCACCGGCGCCCACAGCGCCCGTCAGCCGGGCGCTCACCTCGACCAGCAGGCGGTCCCCCACCGCGTGCCCGAGCGCGTCGTTGACGTGCTTGAACCGGTCGAGGTCGAGCAGCAGCAGCGCCAGGTGCGCGTCCGGCGCGCCCCGGGCGGCCCGGTCGCCGTGCAGGTGCACCTGCTCGGCCACCTCGGTGAGCAGCGCCTTGCGGTTGGGCAGCCCGGTGAGCGGGTCCACGTCGGCGAGCTGTTCCCGTTCGGCGGAGAGCCGGGCCATCCGGTAGACGGCGAACAGCGGCACCAGCACCAGCGGGATCAGCGCCGCGCTGGCCCGGGCGGCGGCCACCAGCACCGGCGCGAGCAGCAGCAGCGAACCGGTGGCGAGCAGCTCGTAGGCCAGGCCGCTACGGACGCTCGGCCACCACCTGTCGCCGAAGCGCAACCGGACCGCGGAGCTGACCAGCCCGTAGTTGACCACGAACCAGGCGACCGTCGCGCCGCCCACGGCCGCCACGTCGGTCCAGTGCAGACGGCCGCCGTCGAACAGCTCACCCGGGCCCAGCCGGGTGACCGCGTACGCGGCGGCGAGCGCGCACGCGTACTGCGCGGCGTTGAAGCCGGTACGCCAGGGGGCGTACCCGAGCCGCCAGCCGCTGACCGCGACCGCCACGGCCTGCACCGCGACGGCCGGACCGAAGCCCCAGCCGAGCAGGATGGCGAAGGTGAAGCAGGTCGACGGGAACACCGCCGAGGTCTGCCGCCGGCCGGGCGGGACGAACGGGCGGGCGTCGCAGGCGACGGCGAGCGCCGCCATTGTCCAGAACGCAGCCGGCAGTTCACTCCATCTGTCGGCGAGCGCGACGAGCGGCCCGGCCGAGACCGCCAGGGCGACCACGCCGATCGCGCCGACGAAGCCGAAGAACGGCCCGCTCCGCCCGGGCGGGACGGAGTTACGCGGGTCGCCGGTCTCCATCGCACCTCCCGGGGAACGTCCTGGCGCGCGCCGTCACGCGTCGTACGCCAATGAAACGCCCTCCGAGGCGATTTCCCCGACACGACAGTCACGAATCGGTCGTAGTCGTAATTAACTTGGTATCCGCCGGACGATCGCTGTGACCAGCCTGTCAGTCCTCCACCCGGGCCACCTCGCGGGCCGCCTCCGGGCCGGAGTCCAGCAGCACCCGGAAACCGTCCTCGTCGAGGATCGGCAGTTTCAGGGTGGCGGCCTTGTCGGCCTTGGATCCGGGATTGTCGCCGACCACCACGAAGCCCGTCTTCTTGGAGACCGAGCCGGTCACCTTTCCGCCCCGGACCTGGATCGCCTCGGCCGCCTGGTCGCGGCTGAACCCGCCGAGCGTGCCGGTGACCACCACCGTGATCCCGTCGAGCGGTCGCGGCCCCTCGTCGGCGGCCTCCTCGGCCATCCGTACGCCCGCCTCGGCCCACTTGCGCACCACGTCGCGGTGCCAGTCGACGGCGAACCACTCCTTCACGCTCGCCGCGATGGTCGGGCCGACGCCGTCCACCGAGGACAGCTCCTCCTCACCGGCGGCCTCGATCGCGGCGACCGAGCGGAAGTGCCGGGCGAGCGCCTGGGCGGCGGTCGGGCCGACGTGCCGGATGGACAGCGCCACCAGCACCCGCCACAGGTCGCGTTCCTTGGCCTCGGCGAGGTTGTCGAGCAGCTTGGTGGCGTTGCTGCCCAGGCTGCCGTCCTTGTTGACGAAGAACGGCGACCGGCTCAACTGCTCGGCGTCGAGCTGGAACAGGTCGCCCTCGTTGGTGATGATCTGGGCGTCCAGCAGCGCCGCCGCGCCCTTCTCACCGAGCACCTCGATGTCGAGCACCTTGCGGCTGGCCAGGTAGAAGACCCGCTCGCGGATCTGACCGGGGCAGGCCCGCCCGTTGGGGCAGCGGATGTCGACGTCGCTCTCCTTGGCCGGCGCGAGCGGCGTGCCGCAGGCCGGGCAGGTGGTAGGCATGACGAACGGGCGGGCGTCGGCCGGGCGCAGCTCGACCACCGGGCCGAGCACCTCGGGGATCACGTCGCCGGCCTTTCGCAGCACCACCGTGTCGCCGATGAGCACACCCTTGCGCTCGACCTCGCGGGCGTTGTGCAGGGTGGCGTAGGCGACGGTGGAGCCGGCCACCCGCACCGGCTGGAGCACGGCGCGCGGGGTGACCCGGCCGGTGCGCCCGACCTCCACCTCGATGTCGAGCAGCTTGGTGTTGACCTCCTCCGGCGGGTATTTGAAGGCGATCGCCCAGCGGGGCGCGCGGCTGGTCGAGCCGAGGCGGCCCTGGATGGAGACCGGGTCGACCTTGACCACCACGCCGTCGATCTCGTGCTCGACGTCGTGCCGGTGCCTGCCGTAGTAGGCGATGTATTCCGCGACGCCGGCCAGGTCGTCCACCACCCGCCACCGGTCGCTGGTGGGCAGCCCCCACGCCTTGAGCGCGGCGTACGACTCGGACTGCGCGGCCGGCCGGAACCCGGTGCGCGCGCCGACGCCGTGCACCACCAGGCGCAGCGGGCGGGAGGCGGTCACCCGGGGGTCCTTCTGCCGCAGGCTTCCGGCGGCGGCGTTGCGCGGGTTGGCGAACGGCGCCTTGCCCTGCTCGACCAGGCTCGCGTTCAGGTCGGCGAACGCGGCCACCGGGAAGTAGATCTCGCCGCGCACCTCGATCAGGTCGGGCACGTCGGGGAAGTCGCCGGCCGGGGTCAGCCGGGCCGGCACGCCCTTGATGCTGCGCACGTTGGCGGTGACGTCCTCGCCGGTGCGGCCGTCGCCCCGGGTGGCCGCGCGCACCAGCCGGCCCTTCTCGTAGGTGAGGTTGATGGCGAGCCCGTCGACCTTCAGCTCGCACAGGTAGGGCACCGGGCCGCCGGCGTCGCGCTCGACCCGCTCCGACCAGGCGGCCAGTTCCTCGTCGGCGAAGGCGTTGTCGAGCGAGAGCATCCGCTCGGCGTGCGTGACCGGCGTGAAGTCGGTGGAGAAGGTGCCGCCGACCCGCTGGGTGGGCGAGTCGGGGGTGCGCAACGCCGGGTATTCGGCCTCCAGCGCCTCCAGCTCCCGCAGCTGCTTGTCGAACTCCGCGTCGGTGACCGTCGGCGCGTCGAGCACGTAGTAGCGGTACTGGTGCTCGGTCAGCTCCTGGCTGAGCGTGGCGTGCCGCTCCCGGGCCGCCGGGGTCGGCTCGGCACCCGCCGCCGCGTCCTGGGCCGCGTCGACCGCTGGGGGAACCGCTTCTTCGGACACGCCGCCGCCTTCGGACACCGCTGTCGACCTCCCGTGTTCGTGCTACCCGAGAACCGTAGCGGTCGGCTGTGACAGTCGTCCGGCCACCCGCGCCGAGCAGGGCGAACGGACGCCCACCGCGCCACCCGGGCGGGTGGGGCCGGGCCGTGCGACGATCGGTCGGCGGTAGTGGGCCACAACGGTCGGAAGGCGGACGACGGATGCGCGACGGGGTGATCTGGGCGCTGGTGATCGCGGCCTGCGTCGCAGCCGGCTGGCTGTGGAACGACTGGCGCCGCCGGGCGGCCGAACGCGCCGGGACGCGCGACCGGGCCGACGGGAAGCGCGACCGGGCCGACGGACGGCGGCCGGGCACCGGGCGTGGCAGCCGCACCGGCGGACCGGACGGCGAGCGGACCGGCGGTGGACGCCGCGGTGACCGGGCCGGCACCGGGCCACGGGGTGGCCGCACCGCGACGCCGCCGAGGCCGCGGGGCGCCGGACGGACGAGCCGGGACGAGCCCCGGCCCGGGGAGATCTGGTGGGCCGACGTGCCCTACGCCGACGGGACCGGTTCGAAGGTGCGTCCCTGTCTGGTGCTGCGCGTCGACGGCCGGGACGCCGAGGTCCTGAAGATCACCAGCCAGGACAAGTCGGACCGGGACGACCACCTGCCGATCCCGACCCGGGACTGGGATCCGGACGCCGACCACGACAGCTACCTCGACGTCAGCGAGCCGATCCCGGTGCCGCTGGACGCGTTCGCCGACCGGGCCGGCACCTGCGACCCGGACCTGTGGCGGGGCGTCCGCCGGCTGAGCCACCTCACCGGCTGAGCGAGCCGCCTCGCCCCGGCCTCACCCGGAAGGCGGGGTCACGCCGCCGGTCCCCGGCCGTCACGGGGTGAGCCGGCGCCGGACGCCTCCCCGTCGAACGCGTCGGCGAGCGCGGTGAGCTGGCCGGCGTACTCGATCCGCCCCGCCCACCCGGCGGGCCAGGCGGCCGTGCCGTACGCGGCCCCGACGAACGCGCCGGCCAGCGCGGCGATGGAGTCCGAGTCACCGGCCGTGGTGGCGCCCCGGGCCAGCGCGCCGACCGGGTCGTCGCCGTGGCGCAGCGCGCAGAGCAGCGCGGTGGCCAGCGCCTCCTCGGCGACCCACCCCTCGCCGGTGAACCGGCACGGGTCGCCGCCGTCGTCCGGGCGGGCCAGCGCCGCCTCCAGCCGGCCGAGCACGCGCAGGCAGTCGTCCCAGCCCCGGGCGACGAACTCGGCCGCGCTGCTCTCGCCGGGCCGCTGCCACAGGTCACCGAGCCAGTCGTCCCGGTAGACGGTGCGCTGCTCCCGGGCCCGCTCGGTGAGCAGGCCGGGCAGCTCCGGCAGCGCCTCGCCGTCGCGCAGCAGCCGGACCGCGTACGCGGTCAGCTCGCTCGCCGCCAGCCCGGTCGGGTGGCCGTGGGTCAGGCCGGCCTGGAGCTGGGCCAGCCCGGCCATCGTGTCCAGGTCGACGTCGAGCAGCCCGACCGGGGTGACGCGCATGTTCGCGCCGCAGCCCTTCGAACCGGCGACTGTGGCCTCCTGCCAGCGGGAGCCCCGGGCCAGCTCGGCGCAGGCCCGCAGGCAGGTCATGCCCGGGGCGCGGTTGTTCTCCGGGCTCACCGACCAGTCGACGAAGCGCTGCCGCAGCAGCGGCTCCACCACCTCGGCCGTGTACGCGGGCGCGTCGTGCAGCGCCCACGCCACTGCGAGCGCCATCTGCGTGTCGTCGGTGACCAGGGCCGGGTCGCCGGTCAGCTCGCGCGGACCGCCCGGACCGTAGCGCCGGACGATCTCGGTGACGGTGAGGAACTCGGTCGGCTTGCCCAGGGCGTCGCCGTAGGCCAGGCCGAACAGCGAACCGGCGGCGCGGCCGGTGGCGGTGGAGGCGGTCACGGTGGCGATCATGCCCCCGCCGCGCAAGTGGCGGAAGATCAGTCCCAGCAGAGGCAGAACGGGTGGCCGACCGGGTCGGCGTAGACCCGGAAGCCCTCCCCCTCACCGGGGAGCCGCCGTGCGCCGAGCGCCAGCACCGCCTTCTCGGCCGCCTCGATGTCGTCGACGCTCACGTCGAGGTGGAACTGCTGCGGCCGGGCCGGGTCGGGCCAGTCGGGGGTGCGCAGGCCCGGTGCCCGCTGCAAGGCCACCCGCGGCTGGTGCCCGGGTGGGCCGCCGAGCACCACCCACTCGTCGCCGTCGGAGTTCTCCTCCACCACGGGCAGGCCGAGCAGCTCGGAGTAGAAGGCGGCGAGCGCGCGCGGATCGGGGCAGTCGATCACTGTGGAACGCAGTCGTCCAATCATGCCGGTCATCGTGCCCGGCGGGTACGACGGAAAAACGTCAGTCCTCGGCGAGCCGCCGGCCCGCGTCGCGGCAGGCGGTGAGCACCGCGCGGGCGTACCCCGGGGTGGCGCCGGCCAGGCCGCACGCGGGGGTGACCACCACCTGCTCGGCCAGCCGGCGGCGGGGGAAGCCGAGCTGGTCCCAGACCCGCCGGACCCGGTCGGCGACCTCGGCCGACGTCGGCGCCCGGCCGGACGGCGGCGGCAGCGTCGGCGCGGCGCCGGCCAGCAGCCCGAGCCCGGCGTCGATCGCCTCGCCGAGCGGGTCGAGGTCGGTGACGAGCGACAGGTCGAGCGCGACGCCCACCGCACCGGCGGACCGGATCAGCTCCAGCGGCGCGTCCGGCGCGCAGCAGTGCACGAGCGCCGGAACACCGGCCGCCTCGATCACGTCGTGCAGCAGCGCCCGCGCCACCTCGGTCTCCACCGGACGGTGGGTGCCGAATCCGCTCTCGGTGGGCACCCGGCCGGCCAGCACCGCCGGCAGGGACGGCTCGTCGAGCTGGAGCAGCACCGAGGCACGGGGCAGCCGCCGGGTCACCGCCTCGACGTGCCCGCGCAGCCCTTCGCCGAGCGAGCCGGCGAGGTCGCGTACCGCGCCCGGGTCGCGCAGCATCCGGCCGCCGATCGGCAGCTCCAGCACGGCGGCGAGGGTGAACGGGCCGGCGGCCTGGACCTTGACCGGTCCGGCGTACTCCTCGGCCTGCTCGGCGAGCTGGTCGAGGTCGCGTTCCATCAGGTCGCGGGCACGGCGCAGGTCCCGGCCGGGGCGCGGGGCGATCCGCCAGCGGGCCGCGTACAGCTCGACCGGCAGTTCGACGAGCAGGCCGGCGGTGCGGCCGACGATGTCCGCGCCCGGCCCCCGGGCGGGCAGCTCGGGCAGGTGCGGCAGTGCGGGCAGCTCGCCGAGCACGATCCGCTGCGCCTCGGCGATGTCGGTGCCGGGCAGCGACCCGATGCCGGTCGCCGCGCCGGTGGGCCAGGGCCACGCCTGCTCAGTCACGGCCGCAGCCTATCCGCTGCCCGTCGCCGGTCAGGCGGCGGTGATGGTGGCGGAGCCGAGGACCACGTCACCGGCCGGGTCCGGCCGGTAGGCCACTATCGCCTGGCCGGCTGCCACACCCCGGACCGGGCGGCGCAGCGACGCGCGCAGGCCGTCGGCGTCGACCTCGACGGCGGCCGGCACCACGTCGCCGTGCGCCCGGAGCTGCACCTCGCACTCGACCGGCCCGTCCGGGCGCGGCCCGCCGGTCCACACCGGGCGGGTGGCGCGTACGTCGGAGACCTCCAGCGCCTCGGCCGGGCCGACCGTCACCGTGTTCGTGGTCGGGGTGATGGACAGCACGTAGCGGGGCCGGCCGTCCGGCGCCGGGCGGTCCAGGTGCAGGCCGCGCCGCTGTCCGACGGTGTACTGGTAGGCGCCGCTGTGGCTGCCCACCACCGCGCCGGTGAGCGCGTCCACCACCTGGCCCGGCGCCTCGCCGAGCCGCTCGGCGAGGAAGCCGCGGGTGTCGCCGTCGGCGATGAAGCAGATGTCGTGCGAGTCCGGCTTGTCGGCCACGGCGAGGCCGCGCCGGGCGGCCTCCGCGCGCACCTCGGCCTTCGTCGAGTCGCCGAGCGGGAAGATCGACCGGTCGAGCTGCGCGCGGGTCAGCACCGCCAGCACGTACGACTGGTCCTTGGCCGCGTCCACGCTGCGCCGCAGCAGGCCGTCCGCGCCGAGCCGGGCGTGGTGGCCGGTCACCACCGCGTCGAAGCCCAGGGCCACGGCCCGGTCCAGCACCGCCGCGAACTTGATCTTCTCGTTGCAACGCAGGCAGGGATTCGGGGTACGCCCAGCGGCGTACTCGGCCACGAAGTCGTCCACCACGTCGTCGTGGAACCGGTCGGCCATGTCCCACACGTAGAACGGGATGCCGAGCACGTCGGCGGCGCGCCGGGCGTCCCGGGAGTCCTCCAGCGTGCAGCAGCCCCGGGCGCCGGTGCGGTACGTCTGCGGGTTACGGGCCAGGGCCAGGTGCACGCCCGTCACGTCGTGCCCGGCCTCCACCGCCCGTGCCGCCGCGACGGCGGAGTCCACCCCGCCCGACATCGCCGCCAGAACCCTCACCGGCCCACTCCCCTCGTCCTCACCGAGGGTATCCGGGTCAGCGGGGAGTACGGAGGGCGGCCGCGCGGCGGGCCCGCTCCACCGCTGCGGGCAGCGCGGCGATCAGCGCGTCCACGTCCGCGCCGGTGCTCGTGTGCCCGAGCGTGAAGCGCAGCGAGGACCGGGCCCGGTCGTCGTCGGCGCCCATCGCCAGCAGCACGTGCGAGGGCTGGGCCACCCCGGCCGAGCAGGCCGACCCGGTCGAGCAGGCGATGCCCTGGGCGTCCAGGAGCAGCAGCAGCGCGTCCCCCTCGCAGCCGGGGAAGGAGAAGTGCGCGTTGCCGGGGAGCCGGTCGGCCGGATCGCCGTTGAAGATCACCTCGGGGACGGCCTGCCGGACCCGCTCGACCAGCTCGTCGCGGAGCGCGGCGACGCGGGCGGCGTACTCCTGCTGGCCCTTGACCGCGCTCTCGACGGCGACCGCGAACGCGACGATGCCCGCCGTGTCGAGCGTCCCGGAGCGCACGTCGCGCTCCTGGCCGCCGCCGTGCAGCAGCGGGGTGGCCGCCACGTCGCGGGCCAGCAGCAGCGCGCCCACACCGGCCGGGCCGCCGAGCTTGTGCCCGGTCACGGTGAGCGCCGACACGCCGCTGGCGGCGAAGTCGACGGGGACCTGCCCGACCGCCTGGATGGCGTCGGTGTGGAACGGCACCCCGTGTTCGGCGGCGACGGCGGCCAGCTCGGCCACCGGCTGGACGGTGCCCACCTCGTTGTTCGCCCACATGGCGGTGACCACCGCGACACGCTCGCCGTGCTCGGCCAGCTCGGCGCGCAGTCGCTCCGGATCGAGCCGCCCGGCCGCGTCGACCGGCAGCCAGCCGGCCTGCGCGTCCTCGTGCTCGACCAGCCAGTCCACCGCGTCGAGGACGGCGTGGTGCTCGACCGCGCTGGAGACCACCCGGACCCGGTCGGCCCGGGCGGCGCGACGAGCCCAGAAGACGCCCTTCACGGCGAGGTTGTCGCTCTCCGTGCCGCCGCCCGTGAAGATCACCTCGGAGGGGCGGGCGCCGAGCGCGGCGGCCACCCGCTCGCGGGACTCCTCCACCCGCCGCCGGGCCCGGCGACCCGCCGCGTGCAGCGACGAGGCGTTGCCGACCTCGCGGGCGACAGCGACGTACGCCTCGAGTGCCTCGTCCAGCATCGGGGTCGTCGCCGCGTGATCAAGGTATGCCATCACGGTTCAGCCTAACGGCCTGCGTACCCGGCACCGGGGGCCGGACCGCCCCGTCCCACCCGGGGCGGTCCGGCCCGCTCATGCGGGAACGCCACGATCACGCGGGAACGGCCGTGATCACGATGTTGTCCCGGTAGCTGCGGGTCTTCGCGTCGAACGGCCCGCCGCAGGTGATCAGCGTGAGGCGGGGCTTGCCGTCGCGCGCGAAGTACCGCTCCAGCGGGATCTTCGACTTCCGGTACTCCTCCCGGGCCACCACCCGGTACGAGCGCTCGCGGCCGTCCGAGCCGGTGGCGGTGAGCTTGTCCCCCCGGCCCAGCTCGCGGAGCCGGAAGAACGCCCCCTTTCCCTGCTCGGCGCTGTCCACGTGCCCGGCGATCACCACCGAGCCGGCGTCGGCCTCCAGGCCCGGTCCGTAGCGGTACCACCCGACCTGGTCCACGCTGGGCGGCACCTCGAACTCGTCGGTGCGCTCGTTCACGCCCACCGGATTCACGGTGGCGGTGACCCGGATCGGCGGGATGCTCAACTTCACCGGCGGCACGATCTCGGTATCGGCGGGCAGCGTGCCCGGGTTCACCGGGACCGGACCGCCGCCGGTCGACGCCGGGGGCGACGTGGGCGTCGCACTGGCCAGGGCCGCCACCTCGTCGCCGCCGACGTCCCCGGCGGGCTCGGAGCCGCACGCCACCACTGTCGCCAGGGTGAGCGCGGCGGCGCCGGCGGCCATCGCCGCCAGCGCCCCGCGATTGCGCACCGTCACCGGCGACCGGCCCGGGCGGTTGCCGCCACCCGCGCCCCGCCGCCGACCAGGAGCAGCACGCCGGCCCCGGCCAGCACGTACCACCAGGTGTCCACGCCGGTGCCGGCCTGACCGCCGGTGCCGCTGGGCACGCCGCCCGGCGCCGAGTGCAGGCCGTTGATGGTCTGGGCCACCACGCTCAGGTTCTTCGCCTCGGCCGAGCCGATCGCGTAGACGATGGTGGCGGTGCCCTCCTTCAGGTTGAGGTCGGCCGGGCCGATGGCGACGGTGTCGGTGCCGGCGAGCACCACGTCCGCCTTCACCGAGCCGGCGGCCACGTCCGCCTTGGCCTCCTTCGGGTTGGTCAGGCCCTCGAAGACCGGCTTACCGCCGGTCCGCACGTCGACCGCCGGCGCGGCGGCGGTGTGCCGGACGATCAGCCGGGCCTTGCCGGCGCCCACCTTGGACACGTCGTTGACGAACGGGGTGATCTGCGGCTCGCCGGCGGCGCTCAGGTGGGCGGCGAGGCTGATGTTCGCCCCGCCCGGCACCTCGGCGTCGTCCACCTTCAGGATCGCCTTGTCGATCGCCTCGCCCGGCTTGGTCAGGGCGATGTCGTACTCCCCCTCGGGCAGGGTGAGCGGGCCGGCGACGTCGCCGGGCTTGAAGTTGTTCAGCGTCTTCTCGCCGTTGACGTACACGTCGACCGGGGTGTCCGGGATGCCGTGGACCACGGAGACCTTCGACGAGGCGGCGTAGGCCGGGCTCATGGTGGCGGCGCCGACGCCGGCGAAGGTGAGGGCGGCCACCGCGCCGCCCGCGGCGACCCGACGGAACATCGCGTACTGCATTGTCTGCCTCCTGGTGGTTGATGCTGATTCGTCAGGCCTGGCTTGCAGAACGGGTTACGCCGGCTCCGTCGCCCCCGGATGCGCCCGGATCCGATTTCTTTTTCCCGTCTCGGGGCGCATCCGGTGGACCCTGCGGCGACGAAGGAGAGGTGACGAGGGTTGTGACGGACACACCGGGAGAGTGGGGCGGGGGCTGTGGGAGTTACAGTCGGGCATGCCCCACGGAAGGCGAGCCGCCCGGTGACGGCGGCCAGGCAGGGCCCCGAACCGCCAGGCGAGGACGACCTCGCCACCCGGTTTCCGCGACGGCGACGAGGCGGCCCTGCGAGAGGCGTACGACAGGTACGGGCGAGCGGTGCTGCACCTGGCCACCACGACGCTCGTGAACCGCAGCGACGCCGAGGACGTGACCCAGGCGACGTTCGTCGCCGCCTGGCTCGGCCGGGAGAC
Organism: Micromonospora sp. RV43; assembly: GCF_001029515.1. Lineage (NCBI taxonomy): Bacteria > Bacillati > Actinomycetota > Actinomycetes > Micromonosporales > Micromonosporaceae > Micromonospora > Micromonospora sp. RV43. The sequence continues at coordinate 15,573 of NZ_LEKG01000101.1, forward strand.
GTTCGACCCGGCGAAAGGCTCACTGGTCGGCTGGCTGCTCGGGATCGGGCGGCGCAAGGTGGTCGACCGGATCCGGGCCGCGGCCCGCGAAACCCGGGTGGTCGAGACGGTGAAGCAACTGCCGGAGCCGGTCTCCACCGGCCCCGACCCGGACACCGTGGTCGACCGGCTGGTGGTCGCCGACGAGCTGGCCCGGCTCCCCGACGAACAACGCCGGATGCTCGAGCTGGCGTTCTACGACGACCTGACACACCAGCAGATCGCGGCGGTGACCGGAGTGCCGCTCGGCACCGTCAAGAGTCACATCAGACGCGGCATGCAGAGCCTGAAACGCAGATGGGAGGTGGACGGTGCAGCACCTGGACCACGACCGGCTGGTCTTTCTGGCGCTCGGTGAGAGCGAGGCGGCTGACGGCGAGGCCACCCATCTGGACACCTGCGACCACTGCCGGGGCGAGATGGAGACGCTCCAGCACGTCGCCGGGCTCGGCGCCGGCACCCAGGGCCTGGCCGAGCTGCCCGACCCGCCGGAGCACATCTGGCAGGGCATCGTGGCCGAGATCCGGGCCGCCGAGGAGCTGCCGGCGCTGACCGAGCGTCGCCTGCCGCGCCCCGCCGACCCGGTGGAGCCGGCCGCCGTACCCGTCGTGGCACGTCGTCCGCGGCGGAGCCGGCGCTGGCCGGGGTGGGCGACCACTGCGGTCACCGCCACCGCCGCCGCGGTGATCGGCGTGGCCGGCACGGCCGCGGTGCTCGGCGGTGGCGGCGGCGAGCCGACCGATCCGCAGCCGCCCGTGGTGGCCAGCGCGCCGCTCGCCGCGTTCGGTACGACGCCGAAGGACGCCTCCGGCGACGCCCGGGTGCTCGGCGACCACCGGTTGCATCTGCACGTGGCGAATCTCCCGAGCGTTCCGGGGTACTACGAGGTCTGGCTGATCGATCCGAACACGATGGAGATGTTCTCCGTGGGTACGCTGAGCAACGGCTCGGGGGATGCGCTCCTGCCGATCCCCCCGAACGTCGACCTGCGTACCTACACCGTGGTCGACGTCAGCGCGGAGCAGTACGACAACAAGCCCGGCCACTCCGGCGACAGCCTGCTGAGGGGCACCCTGACGGGCTGATCGGCGGGCCGGCTCAGCTCCCCGGCCCGCCGATCAGCTCCCCACGAGGAAAGGCCGCCGCCCGGTGCACCGGGCGGCGGCCTTTTTCACGCGACGCTCACTTGCGCTTGCGGATCTCCTCGGCGGCCTGCGGGACGACCTTGAACAGGTCGCCGACCACGCCGTAGTCGGCCAGCTCGAAGATCGGCGCCTCGGCGTCCTTGTTCACCGCGACGATGGTCTTCGAGGTCTGCATGCCGGCCCGGTGCTGGATCGCGCCGGAGATGCCCAGCGCGACGTAGAGCTGCGGGGAGACCGTCTTGCCGGTCTGACCGACCTGGAACTGGTGCGGGTAGTAGCCGGAGTCGACGGCCGCGCGGGACGCGCCGACCGCGCCGCCGAGCAGGTCGGCCATCTCCTCGACCAGCTTGAAGTTGTCGGCGTTGCCGACACCGCGACCGCCGGAGACGACGACCGACGCCTCGGTCAGCTCGGGGCGGGAGCCCTTCTGCTCGGCGACCCGCTCGACGACCTTGGCGAGCTTGTCCGCGTCGGTGACCGACACGGTGAGCTGCTCGACGGCCGGGGTGGCCGCGGCCGGGGCCGGGTTGAGCGAGTTCGGCCGGACGGTGACCAGCGGCAGGCCCTTGGTGACCTTGGACTTGACGATGGTGGAGCCGGCGAACGCGACCTGGGTCGCGGTGCCGTCGGCGGCCAGGCCGACCACGTCGGTCAGGATGCCGTTGTCCAGCTTGACCGCGAGGCGGGCGGCGATCTCCTTGCCCTCCTGCGACGAGGCGAGCAGCACGGCGGCGGGCTGGACCCGCTTGACCAGCTCGGCGACCACCGTGGCCTTCGGGGCGACCAGGTAGCCGTCGATCTCCTCACCCTCGGCGGCGTAGATCTTCTCCGCGCCGTACTCGCCCAGCTTGGCGCTCAGCGCCTCGGCGGCACCCGCGCCACCGAGGACGACGGCGCTCGGGGTGCCCAGCTCGCGGGCGAGGGTGAGCATCTCGAGGGTGACCTTCTTGACGCCGAACTCCCGGGTGGCTTCGACGACGACGAGAACCTCAGACATGTCCCAGACCTCTCACACGAACTTCTCGGTGGCGAGGAACTCGACCAGCTTCACGCCGCCCTCGCCCTCGTCGGTGATCTTCTCGCCGCCGGAGCGCGGCGGGCGCTTGGAGTGCTCGACCACGGCGCTGGTGGCGCCGTCGAAGCCCACCTCGGCCGGGGCCACGCCCAGGTCGCCCAGGGAGAGCGTCTGCACCGGCTTCTTCTTGGCGGCCATGATGCCCTTGAAGGACGGGTAGCGCGGCTCGTTGATGGTGTCCCAGACGGAGACCACGGCCGGGGTCGAGGCGGTGACCACCTCGTAGCCCTCCTCGGTCTGCCGCTCGACGGTCAGGTTCGCGCCGTCGACGGTGAGCTTGCGGGCACCGGTCAGGGCGGCCACGCCCAGCCGCTCGGCGATCATGTGCGGCATGACCTGGACCCGGCCGTCGGTCGACTCGGCGCCGCAGATGACCAGGTCGGCGCCCAGCTGACCGAGGGCGGCGGCGAGCACCTTCGAGGTGGCCACGGCGCAGGAGCCGTGCAGGGCGTCGTCGACGACGTGGACGGCCTTGTCCGGGCCCATGGAGAGCGCCTTGCGGATCGACTCGGTCGCCCGGTCCGGACCCATGGTCAGGATGGTGACCTCGCCGCCGTGCGCCTCCTTGATCTTCAACGCCTCCTCGATGGCGTACTCGTCCATCTCGTTGATGACGTTGTTCGCCGAACCGCGGTCGACGGTGTTGTCGTCAGAACGCAGGTTGCGGTCCGCGCCCGAATCGGGCACCTGCTTGACGAGTACGACGATGTTCATCGCGCTTCGACGACCCTCCTGTTTGGTGTAGCGATCACTCGCCCGGTCACGGGCGCAGCCTCCCGCGCGACGCAACGTGGGTCAACCGCGGGCAGCTGTGCACTTCCCCACGAGCGCAATGTTACCCGCAAGTAGCATGGCCACCCCGGCGGGCCGGAGTGACGCAACTCACCAACCGTCACGCCGCCTCGGTCAGCGCCTGCCGGATCTTCTCGATCGCCGCCGCCTCGGCCGGCTCGATCCCCCGGTGCGCCTGCGCCACCCGCTCCGCCGCGGCCAGCACCACCGACCGGTACGTATCGACGTCGCCCGGCGACTTGGCGCGCAGGATCTCCACCGACCGGCCCAGCGCGGGCAGCACCACCGATTCGATCTCCATGACCGAGTCCCGGGGGAGCTGCGGCAGCGGCCCGGTGGTCAGTGCCTCCTTGACCACGCCCCCCACCTCGGCGAGCGCGCCGGAGGCGGCGAAGCTCTCCCGCACCATGGCCAGCACCCCCGGTACGGCGTTGGAGACCAGGAACACGGCACCGAACGCGCCGGTCTTCAGGGTGAGCCGCTCGTCCGCCGTCAACCGTTCCATGATCACGGAGTGTAGACGTAGGGCGTGGAGGTGGTGACCGCAACGAGCCCGAGCCGCTCCAGGATGGGCCGGCTGTCCGGCGAGCAGTCCACCTGGAGCAGCGTCTTGCCGCGCTGCTGCGCCAGCCGCGCCCGGTGCGCCACGAGCGCCCGGTAGATGCCCTTCTTTCGCCATTGCGGCAGCGTCGACCCGCCCCAGAGGCTGGCGAAGCCGGTGCCGCGCTGGTAGCGGATCCAGCCCGCGCTGACCACCGTCTCCCCCGCCTCGGCCACCACCACCGTGATCGACTGCGGGTCCGCCTCGATCTCCCGGAGCAGGCCGATCACCAGGTGGCTGCGGTCGTCGTGCCAGACCTCCTCCTCCATCGCCGCGATCCGCTCCAGGTCGGCCCGGCCGGTGACCTCGCGCAGGCGTACCCCCTCGGGGAGCACCGGAACGGCGGCGGCGAGCGGCGCGACCGGGCCGACCACGACGGTCTCCTGGTCCTCCGGGACGAACCCGGCGGCGCGCAGCCGGTCGCCCAGGTCGGCCGGCTCGTCGTGACCGGCGAGCTTCCACTCGACCGACTCACCCCGGGCCCGGAAGACCTCGACCTGCCGGGCGATGAGCGCGTCCAGCTCGCCGCCGGCCAGGCCGTCGAGCGTCCGGTAGGTGAGGAAGCCCCGGTGGTCGAGGCCGAGCACGCGGAACAGCGGGCCGTCACGCTCCACCGTCACCCCGTCCGGCAGCGGGTCCGGCAGCTCCGGTCGGATCTGGCTGTCGTAGGCGTCACGCAGCTCGCGCGCGTCAAGATCGGTCATCCCCCCAGGCTAGGCGCGGGGCAAAGCGGATAATCGGCAGCGTGTGGGAGTCGATCAAGAGCTGGTTCGACCCGCGTGAGCTGCGTTCGGTCGGCACCCCGCCGGACTACCGCTTCTCGCTGGCGAACGAACGGACGTTCCTGGCCTGGCTGCGAACAGGTCTCGCGCTGGTGGCGGGCGGGCTGGCCGCCGCGCAGTTCCTCCCGCCGCTGCGCCTGGCCCACCTGCGCGAGGCGCTCGCGGTCGCGCTGCTGCTGCTCGGCGCCACCGTCTCGATCCGGGCGGTCGACCACTGGGCGCGCACCGAACGCGCCATGCGGCTCAACGAGGAGCTGCCCGCGTCCCGCTTCCCGGCCGTGCTGGCGCTCGTCGTCGCGGTCGGCGCGCTGCTGCTGGTGACCGCCGTGCTGCTGGGCGGCGCGCGGTGACCCGTGACCCCGGCCTGCAACCCGAGCGCACCCGGCTGGCCTGGCGGCGGACGCTGCTCACGCTCACCGCGGTGCTGCTGCTCCAGCTCCGGCCGGCGTTCGGCGGCCGGGCCGCGGACGCGGCGCCGGCCGGGCTCGCGGTGGTGGTCTGGCTCGCCGTGCTCGTGGTGACGTGGCACCGGGCCACCGGCACCGGACCGCGCCGGTTCGACAGATGGTCGGTGCCGCTGACCGCGCTCGGTGCGGCCGGACTTGCGGTGCTCGGCGTGGCGCACGTGCTCGGCGGGGTGCGCTGACGAGCGGCGGTGAGCCATCATGAGTCATGGCCCGCCTCTACGTGCTGCTCTTCCTGGTCCAGATCGTCCTCGCCGTGTGCGCGCTGATCAGCTGCCTCTCCGCCGACGAGGAGAAGGTCAAGGCGCTGCCCCGGATGATCTGGGTGCTGATCATTCTCTTCTTCCCGCTGGTCGGCTCGATCGCCTGGTTCCTGGTGGGCCGCGAGCGCCCGGCCGGGACCGCCGGCGTCACCGGCACGGCCCGTCCCGCCGCCCCGGCCCGCCGCCCGCTCGCACCGGACGACGACCCGGAGTTCCTCGCCTCGCTGGACGAGCGGTCCCGCCGCGAGGACCAGGAACGGCTGCGGCTGTGGGAGGAGGACCTGCGCCGCCGCGAGGAGGAACTGCGCGGCCGCCCGGACGACAGGGACCGCCCCGAGGTCTGACACGCGCAGCGGGCCGCCCGCCGGTCACCCGGTGGACGGCCCGCACGCGCCGTGGTCAGGCCAGGTTCGACGAACGGGGGTACGCGTCCGCGGGGTCGGTCAGCACGTTCACCAGGTACGGCACGCCCGAGTCGAACGCGCGCACCAGCGCGGGCCCGAGGTCGGCGGCCTTCTCCACCGTCTCGCCCGCGCCGCCGAGCGCCTCGACCACCTTGTCGTAGCGCAGGCCGGGCTGGAGGTCGGCGGCCACGTCGTAGCCGTACATCGCCCGCATCGGGTGCTTCTCCAGCCCCCAGATGCCGTTGTTGCCGACCACGATCACCACCGGCAGCTTCTGCCGGACCAGCGACTCCACGTCCATCAGCGAGAAGCCGGCCGCGCCGTCGCCCATCAGCACGCAGATCTGCCGGTCCGGGTGACTGACCCGGGCGCCCATCGCGTAGCCCATGCCGGTGCCGAGGCACCCGTACGGGCCGGGGTCGAGCCAGGTGCCGGGCTGGGCCGGCTCCAGGTACCTCCCGGCGTACGACACGAAGTCGCCGCCGTCGCCGATGGTGATGGCATCAGGCGCGAGCGCCTTGCGCAGCTCGCCGTAGATCCGGGCCGGGCGGATCGGGTCACTCTCGGCCGCCATCTCCTCCGCGTCGCGGGCCTTCGCCGCGTCCTCGGCGGTCCGCAGCTCGGCGATCCAGTCGGCGTGGTCGGCCCGGTCGCCGGCGTGGTCGGCGAACGCGCCGAGGATCAGCCGCAGGTCACCGGCCGGCGCGGCGGCGGGCTGCACGTGCCCGGCCCGCTGGCTGGGCGCGTCCACGACGTGCACCACCTGGGCGTCGCCGAAGTCGCCGAAGGAGAGCCGGAAGTCCAGCGGGGTGCCGATCACCACGACCACGTCGGCGCCCTTGAGCGCGACCCGGCGGGCCTTGGCGAAGGCGAGCGGGTGCTCCGGCGGCAGCGCACCCCGGCCCATGCCGTTTGTGAACACCGGCACCCGCAGCGACTCGGCGGCGGCGCGCAGCGCCTCGACGGCGTCGCCCGCGTACACGTCGGAGCCGGCGATGATCACCGGCCGGGACGCGCCCGCGATGAGGCGGGCCGCCTTGGCCACCTCGTCCGGGTCCGGCTCGATCGGCGCCGGCGGCGTGACCGTCGGCAGGTCGGTGTCACCGACCGAGAAGACCGCCTCCAGCGGGAAGTCCAGGAACACCGGGCCGCGGTGCGGGGTGAGCGCGGTGGTCAGCGCCGCCGACACCGCGCGCGGGATGTCGTCGGCGCTGAACACCGTCTCGGCGTGCTTGGTCACCGGCGCGACCAGCGGCAGGTGGTCCATCTCCTGGAGGCTGCCCGAGCCCCAGCGGAACTGCGGCGCCCGCCCACCGAGCACCAACACCGGCGAGGCGTTGAAGAACGCGCTGGTCAGGCCGGAGACCCCGTTGGTGACGCCGGGGCCGGCGGTGAGCACGGCCAGGCCGGGGCGGCGCTGGAGCTTGGCGACCGCCTCGGCGGCGAACACGGCGGACTGCTCGTGCCGCACATCGTAGAGGGGGAAACCCGCCTTGTGCGCGGCGTCGTAGAGCGGGAAGACGTGCCCGCCGGAGAGCGTGAACATCTCCCGTACGCCGTGCGCGCGTAGTGCCGCGAGTGCCAGATCGCCCCCGTGGCCCTCGATCCGCTCCGTCATGCCATTCCCCTTCGTCGACCGACCGGGGTCACGCTACTGGCCGGTATCGCGGATGTGAACAGCTCTCGCGTCAGCGACCGGCGAAGCCCGGCTTGCGCTTCTCCACGAACGCGGCCATGCCCTCGCGCCGGTCGTCGGTGGCGAACAGCGCCGCGAAGAGCTGGCTCTCCCAGGCCAGGCCCGAGGTGAGGTCCATGTCCAGACCGCCGTCGACAGCCGCCTTCGCCGCGCGCAGCGCCTGCACCGGCCCGGTCAGGAACGGCTTCACGTACGCCACGGCGGCGTCGTAGACCTCGGCGGCCGGGACCACGCGGTCGGCCAGGCCGATCCGCAGCGCCTCGGCGGCGTCGACCATCCGCCCGGTCATGATCAGATCCTTGGCGCGGGCCGGGCCGACCAGGCGGGCCAGCCGCTGCGTGCCGCCGGCGCCGGGGATGATGCCGAGCTTGATCTCCGGCTGGCCGAGCTTGGCGTCCTCGGCGACGATCCGCCAGTCGCAGGCCAGCGCCAGCTCGCAGCCGCCGCCGAGCGCGTACCCGGTGATCGCGGCGACGACCGGCTTGGGGATGCGGGCGATCGCGCCGAGCGCGCTGGACAGGTCGGCCGCCCGCTCCGCCATGTCCACGTAGGACATGTCGGCCATCTCCTTGATGTCCGCACCGGCCGCGAAGACCTTCTCGCCGCCGTACACGATCACGGCGCGGACCTCGGCGTCGGCGGTGGCCGCCGACGCGGCGGCGCGCAGCTCCTCCTGCACCTGGGTGTTGAGCGCGTTCATCGGCGGCCGCTCCAGCCGGATGGTGCCGATGCCGTCCTTCACTTCCAGCCTGACGAACTCGCCCACGCTGCCCTCACTTCCTCGTCGAAGTCGCGTGCCAACCTTACGACTCGCCTCGTTGGGGTAGACAGTGTGGTGTCGGCGACTCCCCAGGTCGCCGCCGGAGTCGCCGCTGCCCCGCCACCGGGAGTGAGGCCATGATCACCTACTACGACGACCGCTCCGTCCAGGTCACCTCCACCGCGGTACGGGTGGACGGGCGCAGCTACCCGCTGGCCGAACTCACGAACGTGTGGCACCGGCGGGGCGAACGCTCCTGGCGGGTGCTCGCCGGACGCGGCGCGATCGGGGCCGCGCTCGCCGGGCCGCTGGTGGCCGCCGTGCTGGGCATCGCGCTGGCCGTGTGGCTCCAGGGTTCGGCGGTGGTCACCATCGCCGTCGTCGGGACCTCGGTGCTGGTCGGCCTCGCGGTCGGGCCGCTCGCGGACTTCCTCTTCGAACACCTGGACCGCTCGTACGCCCGGGGCAGCCGGGAGATGGAGATGTGGGCCGAGTGGCGGGGCCGCCCGGTGCGGCTGTTGCACACCCGCGACGCGATGCGCTTCGGCCAGGTCTACCGGGCGGTGCAGCGGGCCATGGAGGCCCTGCCGTCCGCCCCGGGGCGCGCCGCGCCCGGCCGTCCCGCTCCGGGTCAGAACGTGATCGGCTCGTCCGGCAGCAGGCCCAGCCCGCGCAACAGGCCGTAGGTGTCCTGCTCGCCCCAGAACTGCACGATCCGGCCGCCGGCCAGGCGGTACATCTTGCAGGCGCTCTGCACGGTGGTCGCACCGGTCGCGTCCCGCCGGTACGTCTGCGCCATCGACACCACCACCCGGTCCCCGGCCGCGAAGATCTCCCGGATGTCCTGGTCGAGCACGGTCAGGCCGGGTGAGGAGACGGCCGCCTCGGGATGGCGCCGGCCGCGGACCGCGGTGCCCGAGCCGTAGATCTCCACGTCCTCGTCGACCACCTCGGCCAGTTCGGCCAGATCCTTCGTGACGAAGGTGCGCAGGTAGCGCTTGACCACCTCGACGTTGCGCGCCTGCTCGTCACCGATCCCGGCCCCGTTCCGGTCCGCCATGCCCGCCAGCCTACCGCCGCGGGACGCGCCGGCATCGACGCACGCGGTTAGGCTGATTCATGGTCCTCTATTACCGGGACGACGCCGTACAGGTCACCTCGGAGGCGATCCACGCGGGCGGGCAGGTCGTCGCGCTCGCCGACGTCACGTACGTCTGGCACGCGCGCGGCACCACCACGCTCGCCGTCCGGGGGCGGGTGCTGGGACGCGGGGTGCTGGTCCTGCTGCTGTCGCTGCCACCCCTGGTCGCGGTGGTCTGCGTGCTCTCGCTGGCCTGGTCCGCGCAGGACCGGGGCGAATGGAAACTGGCCCTGATCATCCTGGCCGCGTTCGTGGTGGCGGGGCTGGCGCTCACCCCGTTCCTGGAGGTGCCGCTCGGGTGGCTGGACCGCTCCTACGAGCGCGGCAACCGGGTGCACGAGCTGTGGGTGCAGCACCACGGCCGGGAGACGATGCTGGTCCGCACGCCCGACGCGCTGCGGTTCGGGCAGATCTACCGGGCCGTGCAACGCGCCGTGGAACAGCAGACCGACAGCCGATAGCGGCGACGGTCAGGCCAGCGGCAGCGTGGTCGCGATCGGCCAGGCGAGCACCACCGCCCCGACCGACGACGCCAGCCACCACGGCGCGGCCCGGCGGCGCAACACCACGGCCCAGGCCGCCTGCCCGGCCACCAGCGCCGCGAACAGCGGCACCACCAGCAGCACGAACCCAGGTGCCAGGCCGAGCACCGCCGCGACGGCGAGCACCAGCACGGCGATCCCGCCGGTGGCCGCGTACCGGATGCCGTGGCCGTCCGCGAGCCGTTCGGCGCCGAGCAGGAAGACCAGGCAGCAGAACGTCACCAGGGGCAGCAGCCACCACCGGGCCCCGACCGGCACGGTCGAGGTGAGGCCGAGGTGCAGCGGCAGCGCGACGGCGAGCGCGGCGTACCCGAGGAGCCCGACAGCGACGGCAGCGGACCGGACGCCACCCTCGGTCACCGGTGGCCGGCGGGGTTGCGCGAGGCGTGCCACGGCGGCCAGCAGCACGCCGGTGAACAGCAGGAACACTGCCACGTACCCGCCCACGGCGAGCGGCAGCCGGGCGGTCGGCAGCAGCGCGGCGAGCGCGGCGCCCAGCCCGGCCGCCGCCACCGTCGCGGCGAGCCACCGCCCACG
>NZ_LEKG01000102.1:0-25774 GCF_001029515.1 Micromonospora sp. RV43
AGCACCGCCCGGCTCCGGTAGCAGCGGCGCGATCACCGCCCACGCCTCATCGGTCAACTCACCACGACGCACCACCGACACATCGTCAACGACCAACCCCTACAAGATCGGCAGGACACGCCCTAGCCTGCCCATCTGCTGTGGTGGCCGTCACCGGTTCGAGTACGAGCCGCTGCATGCGTCCGCTGACGCTGGCGTCCCTACAGTCGGACTCGTCAGCAGCAGCCGCCCGGGCAGCCGACTCGCGTGCGGTCACGGCTCGGCGACACAGCGCCGAGCCGTCAAGCGACGCAGGCCCCGACGGGCCTGATGGTGCCGGTGTCCACCGACCGCATAGGCTGCCGGGCGGACCGGTACCTCAGAAGGAGACCACGACAGATCATGGATGTTTTTGCCGTCACGGGCGGGGCTGGCTTCGTCGGCTCGCACCTCATCCGCGCGTTGCTGGAAGCCTACCCGGACGCGAGGATCGTCTCCGTAGACATCTACCTCCCCGGCACTCCCGGCATCCGGGTTGAAGACCGGCGAGTGACGCACCTTGACATCAGCACTGTGAACATCAATGAGGAGTGGGAGGCAGCCGGGCTGCCAGCCCCGACCGCCGTTTTCCACCTCGGCGAGTACGCGCGCATCGTGCAGAGCTTCGACGAGGTGGACCTGTGCTGGGAGCTCAATATCCGGGGCACCAAGGAGGTCGTCCGGTTCTGCCATCGGCACGAAGCCAAACTGGTGTACGCGGGGTCCAGTTCCAAGTTCGGCAACGACGGCCAGGACGAGAACTTGAGCCCATACGCGTGGACCAAAGCGAAGAACGTCGAATATATTGCGAATTTTGCCAACTGGTACGGCCTCGACTACGTCATCACGTACTTCTACAACGTCTATGGGCCGGGCCACATTAAGGACGGTAAGTACGCGACCGTTATTGGTATCTTCGAGTCGCAGTATGAGCGGGGCGAGACGCTGACTGTCGTCTCCCCCGGCACCCAGACCCGGGACTTCACCCACATCGACGACATCATCGACGGCATCCTGCGCTGCTACCGGGACGGCAGCGGCGACGGCTACCTGCTGGGCGCCGGCCAGGAGTGGTCCCTGGCCGAGGTGGCGAAGATGTTCACCGACAACTGGGTCCTGGTGCCAGCCCGCCAGGGCGAGCGGGTGCGCGGTCAGGCCGACACCACCAAAGCCCGGAGTCTGGGCTGGCAGCCGACCCAGTCCCTTCCGGAGTACGTGACCGCCGTCAAGGCCGAGCTTGAGGCCAACCGCGGGGCCTGCGACGAGCTGCGCAGTCCGGCGTCCCCGGCCTGACCCCACGGGTCCCACGCATTCCATTCCATGCTCGGTGTGGCGCCCGGTACACCGACATCCGACTGGTGCGGCATGAACGGTCATCCCGGGCGGGCCCGAACCACCCCGAGGGTGGGTCGGGCCCGCCCGGTGGGCCGAACCGTCAGAAGAGCACGCGGCGGGAGTCCTGGCTTCGCGCGCCCGCCGCGCGACGCAGGTCACGGCTGACGATCATCCGCTTGAGCCAGCGGTCCGTCCCGTCGTAACGGGACATGAACGGCTTGCGCCCGTGCACCGCCCGGTAATTGTCAACGATCAGCAGGTCCCCCTGCTCGACCACGACTGCCCGGTCGTGCGCGGCCAGCTGCGCCATCAACTCGTCGAGCGCCTCGTCTGCCACCGCGTCCGCGCCCGTCATGAAGGGCCGGTCGATGCAGAGGTAGGGGCTGGCGGGATCGCCCGAGAGGACCGCCACGGCCGGCGGCGCGTCGCGCAGCTCGATCGCCCGGGCCAGCGCCGGCGAGTCCGGGTGGCGGGCCTCCAGCTGACGGATGTGCTCGTCGTCGGGGCGGATGTGGAACCGCGGCTGGGACAGGATCCGCCGGTGGGCGGGGCTCAACTCCACGTCGGTCACCGAGGCCAGGCAGGTCGGCACCGCGTCGTGGTTGCGTACGCCGAACAGCAGCAGGTAGTCGCAGCGGTCCGGGTGGAAGCCGTCCTCGGTGTGGAACTCCAGAAACGTGTCGCTGCTGTGCCCGTTCTGCCGCTTCTCGTCGCCCCGCATCGGCAGCAGGTTCTGGATGACCGAGGAGTCCTGCAGGGTGGCCCAGGTGTAGGGCTCGCCCAGGGCCAGCCCACACATGGCGAGCAGCACGTCGTGGTCGGCAGTCGGCACCTCGAGCGCCGCCGACCAGGAGGGCGGCGTCGGGCAGACCGCCTCGTCCGCGACGGGATATCCATGCAGCACGCACGCGGCGGCGAACTCGGTGCGCCGGAACTGTTCGAGCACCCGCCGGAGACCGGGGCTCAGCCGGGCGGCCAGATCCCAGTGCTCGTCGTAGAAACGAGGGTCGCGCAGGGACAACGGAGAGTCGCCGAGCGCGTCGTGGGTGTCACGGACGGCGGCGACGTCCTCCGCTGTCAGGGTGTAGTGCACCACGGGATCCTGAGCCATGGGAATCCAATCTGAACGGTCGAGCCAGGCGCCCGGCGACACTGCGGAGACGCCGACGGGGGAGGGTCTAGAAAGTGATGGTGCGTTCGATGAGCTGGAGCACGGCCGCCCGGTGCTCGTTGAGGTAGAAGTGGCCACCGGGAAAGCCGTGCAGGGTCGGCTCGCTCTCGGTGAGCTCGCCCCAGGCCTTCAGCCGCTCCATCGAGACGATGTCGTCCCGGCCGTAGAGCACGTGCACCGGTCCGGTCACCGGAGGGCCGGGTCGGAACCGGTACTCCTCGACCCGCCGGTAGTCGGCGCGCAGCGGCGGCACGATCACCGCGGCCAGCGCCGGCTCGTCCAACACTTCCTGCGGTACGGCACCGTGGCGCCCGGCGACGGCCCGCAGGAAGTCGGCGTCCGCCAGGTGCGCCAGCGGCGATTCCGGGCGCGGCAGTTGCGGTGCGGGGCAGGCAGACAGCCACAGGCACCGCGGCGATTCCCGGTCCTCGGCCACGAGCTTCCTGGTCATCTCGTACGCGAGCAGGGCGCCCATGCTGTGTCCGAAGAAGCCGAACGGCCCGCTCGGCGCCAACTCGGCCAGCAGCGCCGTCACCAGGTCGTCGACACTGCCGGCGTCCGGCTCCCGCCGGCGTCCACCGCGGCCCGGGTATCGCACCCCCACCAGGTCGATGTCCCCCCTGCTGAACACCGACCGCGAGAATTCCGCGCCGGTCCCACCCGCATGGGTCAGGTAGTAGACCCGGAAGGGAGCGGACCGCTCCGGCCCGCGGCCGGCCGGGGCGAGGCCCGCGGCCGACCGGGACGAGGCATCGGCCCGCATCAGGTCTCTGCCGGCGCGGGCAGGAAGTCGCAGGCGTACGTCTGGTGGATGGCGGTGCGCAGCGCCTCGAGCCCGTCGTGGTCGGCGGCGTGCCCGTACATCGTGCAGAGCTGGCTCACCGAACCCACCCGCCAGTCGACTACGGACCCCGGTCGGGCGACCGCGACGATCCGGTCGACGCCGTCCATGGCGCGCAGCCCATCCAGCCCGCGTACCCGGGTCACCCGGACCCGGTCCTGGGGCGACAGGACGCTCATCTCGAACACGACGTCGCCGTCCGGCGGCGTGGCCGGCTGCGGCCGGCGTCCGAGCACCACCTCGAAGGCCATCGCGATCGGGTCCCGACCGCCGGCCTTGCGGACGATGTCCGCCACCCCGCCACCGAGCCGGCCGTTCACCTCGATGATCTTCGGTCCGGCCGCGGTGAACTTGACCTCGGTGTGGGTGATCCCGTAGCGCACGCCGAGCGCGTCGACCGCGCGGGCCGCCAGCTCGTTGACCCGGGCCAGCGTCTCCGGGTCGAGGGTCGACGGGTAGAAGTCCCCGGTCTCCCGGAACGGCTCCGCCAGCGGGAACTTCCCCAGCGTCACCACGTGCTGGTGCTCGCCCTCGAAGCTCACGTGCTCCACCGAGACGTGGTCGCCCCACTGCGACCCGGTCCAGCTCGGATCGCCGACCAGCAGCTCCTCAACGACGAACTCCTCGCGCATCGCGAGGGTCTCCGCCACGGCCTTCCAGTCGTCGTGGTCGTCGATCCGGAAGGTGTCCCGCGAGTGGGTGCCGACCGCCGGCTTGAGCACCACCGGCGGGCCGAGCAGGTCGATCGCCCGGCCGGCCTCCTCAAGGGTACGCACCGACTCGTACCGCACCGCGTCGACGCCGACCTCGGCCAGCCGGCGCCGCTGGGCGGACTTCCTGGTCAACCTGTCGAGCGTGGCGAGGTCGTGGCCGCGCATTCCGAGCCGGTCGGCGAGTTCGGTGGCGAAGCGGAGCGCGTACTCGCTGAAGGTCAGCACGCCCGCCGGAGCGAGCGCCCGTACGTGCTCGGCGACCTGGTCCAGGTCCTGGCCCCGGAAGTCGTGGCTGTCGGCCAGTTCCTCGACGAACTCCGCCACCTCGGCCACCCCGGGCCGGCTGCTGTCGTAGAGGAAGTAGAGCTCGCAGATGCCGTCGGCACCGGAGAGGATCTCCAGCGGCGTGGCGGCGCCGTTGTCGTACACGACGACAACCAGCGGCAGGCCTTCGTCCTTCGTCATTGTCCCATCCCTGATCTCACGGAGCCCGGCCCTATCGGTTCTGCAGCTCGCTGGTACAGGCCGCCGTCACCGCGGCGAGCGTTCCCTCGAAGAAGATCGCGTCGAGCGGCACCTCGACCTGGAGGCGCTCCTCCAGCTGGGCCACCAGCAGCACCGCCGACAGCGAGTTCCCGCCGAGGTCGAAGAAGTTGTCCGTGTCGGCGCAGTCGGCCAGCTCCAGCACGTCCAGCCAGGCCGACCGGATCGTTTCGGTGAGTTGCACATCGGTGGGCACGACGTTCTCCAGTGGTCGCACGACGGGCGGGGTGGCTGCGGTCATCGGCTCGCCGGCGTCAGGGAGCTGTCCGCCGCCGCCAACGCCGTCCAGGTGTGGTCGAGGTCCTCGCGCTCCGCCGGCACGTCCAGCACCAGCGTGCGGACCCCCAGGTCGAGGTACGCCCGGAGCACCGCGCCTACCTCGTCGTAAGACCCGACGAGGTAGGGGCAGAACGTCCGGTAGGTGCGGAACGGGTAGAGCCAGTACGCGTCCCGGCCGCCGCCGGCCGCCGTGGTGCTCAGTTCCGCGTACCACTGCGAGTCGGACATCCGGGCGGACACCCGGTGCAGCCGTTCCCCGGCCGGGTCCTCCGGGAACCGCGACAACGCCACGTCCCAGGCGGCACCGCTGGTGCTCCGGGCGATGACGCCGATCCGGATGCCCCACTCACCACCGGTGGCGTCGGGCTGCGCCGCGTACTCGGCGGGCGTGAGCGGGTACGCCAGCCGGGTCACGCCCAGCGCTGCGGCCGCCTGCCGGCTGGCCGGCGACGAGCCGGAGAGGTAGTAGGTCGGCAGCAACTCCTCGGGCACCCGGTGTGGCAGGGTGGCGCCCTTGAGGCGGTAGTGCTCCCCGGTGTGCGATACCGGTCGGCACCTCGCCAGCAGCGTTTGCATCACCTGCGCGTACTCGGTCAGCCGGGCGTACCGGGCGTCGTGCTCGGTCTCGTCGCCCAGCGCCTTGAGGTGGGTGGGCGAGCCGCCGGTCACCAGGTTGATCGCCAGCCGCCGTTCGCGCAGGAACGCGGTGGACATGACCATCCGGGCCGCCGTGTACGGCGACATGTAGACCGGCTGGGTCGCCACCAGCGGCAGGATCCGCTGCGTGCTGTCCAGGACGGCCTGGGCCACCAGCCACGGGTCGGCCAACGAGTTGTCGGTGTAGACCAGCATGCCGGCGTAGCCGGCCTCCTCGGTCCACCGCGACACCTCACCGACCCGGTCGAGGAAGGCCTTGCCGCCCGGCGCCTCGGAGGGTGGACAGGTGGTGAACACCTCGATCGTCATGACTCACGCCTTTCCGTGCTCTCCTCGCCCGCGGGCACCGTGGGGCGGGTCACGCCGCCACCACCCGGACCGGCAGCGACGTCATGCCGAGGATGAAGTTGGAACGCAGCCGGCGGGCCTCGCCGTCCAGTTCGAGCCGGACGCCCCGGCCCAGCAGCGCCTTGTAGAGGATGGAGAGCTCGGCGTTGGCAGTCGGCGCGCCGATGCACCGGTGCAGGCCGCTGCCGTACGTGAGGTGCCGGTTCGGCGAGCGCCGGATGTCGAACCGCTCCGGCGCGACGAACTGCTCCTCGTCGAAGTTGGCCGAGACGTTCCAGAGGGCGACGAGCTGTCCCTTGCGAATCTCCGTCCCGCCGATCTCCGTGTCCCGGGTGGCCAGCCGCGCCACGTACGCGTTGGTCGAACTCCAGCGCAGGATCTCGTCGAGGGCGGAGGGCAGCAGCTCCGGGTCACCGAGCAGCAGCTCGTACTGGTCCGGGTTGGTCAGCAGGGCGTGCAGGCCCGTGCAGGCGGTGTACGACGAGGTCTCGTTGCCGCCGACCGCCACGTTCATGCAGTTGTAGAGGATCTCGTCCTCGGTCATCCGGCGGCCGTTGATCTCGGCGTGCGCCAGGATGCTGACGACGTCGTCACCGGGCTCCCGCCGTCGCTCCTTGACCAGGTCGGCGAAGTACTCGAACACCTCGCTCTGCAACCAGGCCAGCCGCAGCCGCTCATCGTCGTCGATGTCCACGAAGACCGGGTCGCGGAAGCCGATCATCCGGCGGGTGATGCCGATCAGCTCGTGGGCCTCCGCGTGCCCCACGTTCATCATCGTCATGACCGCGCCGGCGGGCAGCTCGGTGGCCACCTCCGTGGCGAAGTCCCCGCCACCGTCCCGGACCAGCCGGTCGACCGCCTGATCAACCAGTTCGGACACCTTCTCCCCCACCCGGGCCACCATCGTCGGGGAGAACGCCGGGTAGAGCACCTGCCGGATCATGCGGTGCCGGGGCAGGTCGGAGGCGACCAGCATCTTGCCGGCCGCGGTGTCCCGCTCGTCGCGGAACGATCCGCCGAGCACGGCGCCGGCCGACGAGCTGAACGCCGCGTGGTCGCGGTAGGCGGCGGCCACGTCGGCGTACCGGCACAGCGACCAGAAGCCGCCGCGGTCCGGGCCGCCGCTCCAGTGCACCGGGTCCTCCTGCCGGAGGCGGGCGAACACGGCGTGGTGCTCGCCGCGGACGAAGATGTCCGGGTGGGTCAGGTCGGCGACGGAGGTGTGGGTCATCGCGCCTCCTCCCGCTCGGTGATGACGGCGGCGAGGTCCCGCAGCACGGTGTTGTCCAGGATCTCCCGGAACTCCAGGTTGATCCCCAGGTCCCGCTTGATCCGGCGCTGCAACCGGAATGCCAGCAGGCTGTGTCCGCCGAGGCTGAAGAAGTCGTCGCTGGCCCCGACGGACTCCGCGCTCAGCAGCTCCTCCCAGGCCTGGGCCAGCCACTTCTCGCTCGGCGTCGACGGTTCGACCCGGTTGGCCCGGCGCTCCAGGTGGGCGTCGAGCGTGGCCCGGAGGTCGTCCCAGTCGCGCTTGCCGTGGTCGGTCATCGGGATGCGGTCGAGGATGACGAACTCGCTCGGCACCATGTAGTCCGGCAGGGCCTCGACGGCGTGGTCACGCAGCGCGCGCACGGTGACGGTGTCGTGCGGCACCACGAACGCCACCAGCCGGCGGTCCTCGCCCTGCCCCCAGCTCAGCACGGCCGCCTCGACGACCTCCGGGTCACGGGCGAGCACCCGCTCCACCTCACCCGGCTCCACCCGGTAGCCCCGGATCTTCACCTGGCCGTCCGCCCGGCCGACGAACATCAGCTCGCCGTCCAAGCCCCAGGAGGCGAGGTCACCGGTCGCGTACATCCGGGAGCCGTCCGCCGCGAACGGGTCCGGCAGGAACCGCGCCGCGGTCAGGCCCGGCACCCCGAGGTAGCCACGGGCCACGCCGGCGCCGCCGATGTGCAGCTCGCCGACGCCGCCCGGCGGGACCGGCCGGAGCCGCTCGTCAAGCACGTACGCCGTGGCCCCGGCAAGGGGGGCGCCGATCGGCACGTTGTCGGCGTCCGGTGCGAGGGCGGCCACCTCGTGCGCGGTGCACGCCGTCGTCGCCTCCGACGGGCCGTAGAGGTTGAAGAACCGGCCGCCGAAGCCGGTGGCCAGCAGTTCGTGGCAGGCGGCCGGCGAGAGCACGTCACCACCGGTGTGCAGGATCTGCACCGACGAGAAGGCGTCCCGGTCCTCGCGGAGGATGTGGTTCACCGCCATGGTCGGCACCAGGATCGCACTGATTCGGGCCCGGCGCAGCTCCCGCCGGATGTCGGTCTCCAGCAGCTCCGCGATGGCCGGCAGCACGACGACCGTCGCCCCGGCCGCGAAGGCGCACCAGGTCTCGAACTGGAAGGCGTCGAACGACAGGCTCGACACCTGGGCCACCCGGTCGGCCGGGGTGAGCTCCGGCAGCGCGGGGTTGTGCGCGAACGAGACCAGGTTCCGGTGTTCCAGGACGATCGCCTTCGGCGTGCCCGAGCTGCCCGAGGTGAACAGGACCGCGGCGGCGTGCTCCGGGGCGACCTCGACAGCCGGCGCGGCGACCTCCGTGGCGTCCGTCGGGACGCGGGTCCACCCGACCACCCGCCGGTCCAGGTGGGCCAGACGGTCGACCCAGTCCGGCCGGGTCAGCACCACGGCCGCGTCGCTGCCCTCGATCATGGTGTCGCGGCGGCTGTCCGGCAGCCGGCTGTCGATCGCGACGAACGCGCCACCGGCCTTGACGATGCCGAGCAGCGCCACGAAGACGTCCAGCCCCCGGCTGAGGCAGACCGCGACCCGGTCCTCGGCACCGACGCCCAGCTCGATCAGCTGCCCGGCGAGGGCGTCCGACGCCCGGTCCAGCTCGCGGTAGGAGAGCGTGTCAGCGCCGTACGTCACCGCCGGCTGGTCCGGCAGCGCCGCGACCGTCCGGCGGAAGCTCTCCACCAACGTGGCCGGGAGGGCCGGTTCGCCCGGCCGGGCCGGGGTCGCGGTGGGGCGCAGGTCCGTCCAGATGCCGTCGACGACCGTGAGGCACTCCTCGCGGGAGCCGGCCTCCCCGTGCCGGTGCCAGCCCTGCGGAGTCTCGACGGACGCCGGCCACACGCTGTACTGGCCCGCGTCGTTGCGCACGACGTGGTACCGCTCTTCGAGTTCCATCAGCTTCCGCTTTCTCGCCAGATCGACTTGCACAACAGGTGAGGGGGTTCAGACCGGCAGCAACGCCGGCCCGGCCGCCGCGTCGGAGCCGAACGCGGTGTGCAGCACCGCGGACAGGGCGTCCTCGGCGGTGAGCCGGTCCCCGGCGCCGGGCAGGAGGAGGCGACGGCTGACCGCCTCCTCTCCCGCCCACCGGCCAAGGTCGGACCACTCCCGTGGGCTCTCCTCGGCGGAGGTGACGATCACCACCGGCACCGGTGACGGCTCCCCGGGGACCGGGGGCACGGCGAGACGCAGCCGGACCTCGCGGGCCAGCCGCTCACGCAGCGCCCCGGCGTCGGGCGTGTCCGCCTCCGGCGTCACCACCGCGTCCAGCCAGCTCTCCACGTCGTCGACCCGCGCCGGGTCGGGACCCGGGCGTACGCCGGAGCCGGTCGACCGGTGCCGGCCGGCCGGATCCACCAGCACTGCTCCGGTGACCGGCACGCCGGCCGCGACCAGCCGACGGACCACGTGGGCTGCCAGCCGGCAGCCGGTGCCGCCGGCGGCCAGTACGGTCAGCGGGGCCTCGGCGGTGGCCGCCAGGTCACGGCAGGCCCGGTCGAGCGCCACCGCCAGATCCGGGTGCCCGGTACGCAGCTCGGCGGAGAGCGCGTCGACCCGGGTCACCGGCAGATCGGCCAGGCGGTCGCGCAGCTCGACCAGTCCCTGGTCCGTGTCGGCGAGACAGAGCACGTGCGGGCCGTCCTCACCGGAGCGCAGCGTCACCCGCCGCAGCGTGCCGTCACCGCGTCCCCGGATCAGCTCGGCCAGTCGGCGCGGGCTCGGCTGCTGATAGAGATCGTCGAGGTCGAGTTCCTCATCCAGCTCGTCGTTGAGCAGGCCCACGGCGATCGCCGCCCCCAACGAGCTGCCGCCCTGGCGGAAGAAGCTCTCCTCGGGGCCGGTCCGGTCGCCGAGCATCGCCGAGAAGCGCTCGACGATCAGGGTTTCCACGACGTCGACCGGCAGGCAGCCGGTGGTCCCGGTGGCCTTCTCGGCGAGCCCGGCGCCCACCCGCTCGGCGAGCCGGCGGCGGTCCGTCTTGCCGCTGATCGACCGGGGAAGCGCGTCGGTCACCACGTAGTGCCCCGGCACCATGTACGACGGCAGCACCGCGCGGGCCCGGGCGGCCAGCTGCGCGGCGAGGTCGGCGTCCGCCGGCCGCCAGGTCTCCGCCGGCAGCGGCGCCGTCGGCACCAGCACCGCAGCGAGACTGGTCATCCCGGCCACGGTCACCGGGACCACGGCGCAGGTCAGCACGCCGTCGGCGGCGCTCAGGCAGTGCTCGATCTCGCCCGGCTCGATCCGGTGCCCGGAGACCTTCAGCTGGTCGTCGCTGCGGCCCAGCAGTTCGAGCTGCCCGTCCGCGTCCCACCGGCCCAGGTCGCCGGTGCGGTACAGCCGACCGCCCGGCTCGGCCGGCGCCTCGGTGAAGGCCGCGGCGGTGAGCTCGGGCCGCCGGTGGTAGCCGACCGCCAGCGCCCCGCCACCGATGCAGAGCTCGCCGGTGGTGCCCGGCGGGGCCGCCGCACCCCAGCGGTCGCGCAGCACGAACCGGTTGCCGCGCAGCGGCCGGCCGACCCGGACCGGGGTCGGGCCGACCCGCCACGCGGAAGACCAGATGGTGGTCTCGGTGGGCCCGTAGACGTTCAGCGCCAGGTCGGCCGCGGCCAGCAGGCGGTCGCGGACCGCCGGGGTCATCTTCTCGCCGCCGCAGAGCGCCACCCGCAGCCGGCCGGGGAGCCGGGGGACCAACACGTCCCAGACGCCGGGCGTGGCCTGGACGGCGTTCACCCCGGCCTCCCCGACCAGCCGGCCGAGCTTCCCCGGGTCACCCACCTGACCGTCGGAGGCGACCACCACACAGCCGCCGAGCAGCAACGGCGCGAAGAGTTCGATGAACGAGATGTCGAAGGTCACCGTGGTGGCGGCCAGCATGACGTCCGTCCGGTCGAGCGTCGCGGCCGACGCGACCTCGTAGAGCACGTTGGTGAGCGAGCCGTGGCTGACCACGACGCCCTTGGGCACCCCGGTCGTGCCGGAGGTGTAGAGCAGGTAGGCCGGCGCGTCGGCGGAGGCGGCGGGCGCGGTCGCCTTCCCGCCCGACTCCGCGTCGTCGTCGTCGACGTCGACGACGGCCGTCGCACCGCCGGTCACCAGGCCGGCCGCCCGGTCCCGGGTGGTTGCGTCCACCACCACGACGTCCGGCTCGGCGTCGTCGAGCAGGAGACGCAGCCGGTCGTCCGGGTGCCGGCGGTCCAGCGGTACGTAGGTCGCGCCGCACAGCCACACCGCCAGCGGGACCACGATCACCGCTGAGCTGCGGCTCGTGCAGGCGGCGACCCGCCCGCCAGCCACCAGCCCAGCCCGGCCGAGCCGGCCGGCGAGCGTGACGACCTCGTCCCACAGCTGGCGGTAGCCGGTCACCCCGACGGCGTCTCGCACCGCGGGCCGGTCCGGTGCGGCCGCGGCGACCTCGCGTACGAGGTCAACCACCCGCTCCCCAGTGACCTCCTCGCCGGCGCCGCCCCACCGGTCGAGCAGCTCCCGCTCCTCGTCGCAGACCACGTCCAGCTCGGCGAGGGTCAGGTCGTCCCGGGTCGCGACGGCGTCCAGCACGGCGAGGAAGCGGCGCCGCAGCCGGTCCGCCGCCTCGTCGCTGATCCGCGCCCTGCGGTACTCCAGTGCGAAGTCGAAGCGCCGGCCGTTCTGCTGCGCGTCCAGGACGACGTCGAACTTGGAGATCCGGAGCGGGAACGTCAACGGGGTCACGGTGAGGCCGTCCAGCCGCAGCCGGGCAGCGCCGAGGCTGTTCATCCAGAACATCGCCTGGAAGAGGGGGGAGACGCCCTCCCGGCGGGGCGGGTTCAGCCCGCGTACCACCGACTCGAACGGCAGGTCCCGGTTGCCCATGGCACCGATGACCACCTCGTTCACCCGCTGCACGACGGTGCCCAGGTCGGGGTCGCCGTCGAGCCGTACCCGGATCGGCACCGAGTTCACGAAGTTGCCCACGACCGAGTCGAAGTCCTCGTCGTCCCGGCGCATCACCGGAGCGCCGATCACCAGGTCCTCCTCGTTGGCGACCTTGGCGAGCGTCACCGCGTACGCGGTGAGCAGCAGGACGAACGGGGTGACCCGCAGCCGGCGGCAGGCCTCCGCCACCGCGGAGCAGGACCGCTCCGGCAGCCGGAACGTCACCCGGTCGCCCTCGTACGGGGAACTTGCGTCGGCGGTGGGCGGCAGCTCCAACTGGGTGGGCGCGCCGGACAGCTGCTCCCGCCAGTACGCCAGCTCGACGTCGAGGTTCTGTTCCAGTTCCTCCTCCCGGCTGCGCAGTTCCACCGCGGCCTCCGCGTCGGCCAGCGGCAGCGGCGGCAGCCGCTCACCGTTGTAGGCGCGTTGGAGTTCGTCCAGCACCACGCCCTCGGACCAGGCGTCGACGGCGATGTGGTGCACGACGAGGAGGAGCAGCGCCGAGTCGGGGGTCACCACGAGCAGCCGCGCCCGGATCAGGGTGCCGCCGGTCAGATCGATCGGCTCATGGACCCAGCCGTCCACCAGGCGCTGGGCCTCGGCCTCCGCGTCGGCCGGCGTGCGGTCGGTCAGGTCGACGACGTGAAGCAGGCCTGGTACCGGCTCGTGCACCTGAACCACGACCTCGAGCCCGTCCTCCCGGAACGAGGTCCGCAGCGCGTCGTGCCGGGCCACCACCGTGTCGACGGCCGTGCCGAGCCGCCCCGCGTCCGCCGCGCCCCCGAGGCGGAACAGGATCGGGGTGGAGTAGGCCGATCCCGTTCTCTCGTGGCGGTCCAGAAACCACAGCTGTCGCTGTGCGGCCGTGGCTGCATAGGTGGTCATCGAGCGCCCCCGTGTGAAGTGCCGAAAGTGGAACCGGTCCCGGGCCTGCCCGCCGTGGATCAGGCCGTACCGGTCGGTGCCGTACCGGTGTGGCCGGCCTGCGCCGCGGCGCAGGCCGCGAAGACGGACCCGGCAAGGGTCTCCCAGGCACCGTGCGGCATCAGGCTCTCGCCGTCGATCTCGTGGAAGGTCACCGGGCCGGTGGTCTCGACCGCCCAGTCGGTGAAGATCGCCCGCTCCTCGGCCGTCGACGTGCCCGCCAGGAACACGTCGATCGGCAGGTCTAGCGGCTCCTCCCGCCGGTACCGGTAGCTCACGGCGAGCGCGAGGTCGGCGGAGATGACCGGCTCGATGAGCGGCCACACGTCCGGGTCGTCGAGCACGGCGGGGGCCATGGCGCCGGTCCGGCGGATCTCGGCGCGGACGTCGGTCACCGGGGTCCGGTCACCGGACTGCACGGGCGGGTCACCGACGACCGAGAGCCGGGTCGGCCCCGGCAATCCCCGCCGCCGCAGCTCACGGCATACCTCGACGGCCAGCAACGCGCCGAGGCAGTGGCCGAGGAAGACGTACGAGCCGTCAGTGTCCAGATCGTCGACCAGCTCCTGGACCAACTGGTCGAGCTCGGTCGGGGCCGACTCCCGGTACCGGTCCTCCCGACCCGCGCGCCGGGCCACCACCAGGTCGATCTCGTCCGGGGCGACGGCGGACCAGCCACGGAACGGCAGGGCGCCGGCCCCGGACCACGGGAAGCACACGAGCCGGACGTTGCCGCCCCGGGTCAGGGTGACGTAGTTGCTCTTCCTCACGACTTCTCTCCTCAAGGTACGGCCGGCCGCGTACGTCGCGATCAGACGGCCACCTTGGCCGCTTCCGGCGCCGCGCCGGCCGCCGGCACCATCGACGGCGGGCAGACGATCAGGCCGTCGCGCTGCTGGCGTACCTGTCGGATCTCGGGCACCACCACCAACGCACAGGTCGACAGGACGATGAGCGCGGCGGCGCCGAGGAGGGTCGGGGTGTTACCCACCCGCTCCGCCACCGGCCCGGTGACCGCGTAGCCCAGCGGCATGATGACCACGGAGACGAGCGCCTCGTAGGAGCTGACCCGCGAGATCACCGCCTCCGGCACGACCTGCTGGACGGTGGTGTCCCACACCTCGTTGATGTAGGTCATCCCGGCGGAGCCGATGAGCGCGGTGGCGGCGACCACCATCGCCGGCATCGGCCCGATTAGGGCGAGCAGCTCGAAGGCCGTCAGCCCGAGTGCCAGGTGGCCGGCCACGAGCGGACGGCGGGGCCGCCAGCGGAGCGCGACGATACCGCCCAGGAACGCGCCGACCGCAAGGCCGGTGCTGATCAGACCCCAGTTCAGCGCCGTACCCTGCTTGCTGGCGAAGATGATCGGGCCCAGCACGAAAAGCGGGCAGATCGCGAAGTTCCACACCGCGTGACCGGTCAGGGTGAGCCAGTACCAGCGCCGGATCCGCAGCTCGCGCCAGCCGTGCGTCAGCTCCTGCAGGAAGTGCTTGCGCTCGCGCGGAGTCGACGGCGGCACCCGCAGGAAGAGCAGGCAGGCGGCGCTCACCACGAAG
Organism: Micromonospora sp. RV43; assembly: GCF_001029515.1. Classification (NCBI taxonomy): domain Bacteria; kingdom Bacillati; phylum Actinomycetota; class Actinomycetes; order Micromonosporales; family Micromonosporaceae; genus Micromonospora; species Micromonospora sp. RV43. Next base: position 14,587 of record NZ_LEKG01000102.1, read on the forward strand.
GATGAGGCGTCGATCAGGTAGCCCCAGGCGGGACCCGAGAGGGCCACCAGACCACCGGCGACCGCCGGGCCGAACATCCGCGAGGCATTGGCCGACATGCCCATGAGTGCGTTCGCCTGCTGGAGCTTGTCCCGTGGCGCGAGTTGCGGCACGAGACCGGTCAACGCCGGCTTCGAGATCGACGAGGCGGCCCCGAAGAGGGCAGAGGCGGCCAGGATCAGGCCCACCGAGGCGTGGCCGGTGAGCAGCAGCAGACCCACCGCGCCATGCAGGAACGCCAGGAAGCCGTCTCCACCGAGCAGGAGCAGCCGGCGCGGCATCCGGTCGGCCAGCACGCCGCCGATGAGCAGCAGCCCGACTCGTACCAGCGTGGACACCGCCAGGACCGTGCCAACGTCCGCGGCCGAGCCGCCCACGTGGATCACCGCGAAGACCACGGTGACCGGCATCAGGGCGTCGCCGAGACCGGACGCCGTCCGGCTGATCCACAAGAGACGGTACGGCCCGCTGGTCAGCGGGCCGAACTTCTCACTGCTGAACATCGCCTGCTCTTCCTCTCACGACGGCCGTCAACCGGGTCAACTCGTACGCCTCGACCGCCCAGCGGATCTCCTCGGCCACGGCGTGGGTGGCGAGCATCCGGTCGCGGTCCACGTCCAGCCGGCGGAACTCGCCGGGAAAGAGCGGGTCGAGCGCGTACCCGACGGACCCCAGGATCCGCACGCCGAGTGCCGGAGTCGCCGGGGCAAGCGCACCCATCAGCAGGTAGGACAGGTAACGGTGGAACCGGGCCCCCAGCTGGGCGCCCAGTTTCGCGGGCAGCTTCATCCGGGCGAAGGACGCGGTCACCGTGGTCAGGTAGCTCTCCAGCAGCAGCCGCGCGTCGGCCACCGGGTCACCGGCGTCGTCCGCCCAGCCCGCCGGCAGGGGCGGTTCGCCGGCCAGGCCACGGTCCATGCTCCGCAGCGACGAGAGCGCGGTCTCGTACGCCTGCACGAGGGTCAGCCGATCGACGGTCTCCGGGTCGACCAGCACCACCTGCGGCGCGAGTCGACCGGTGGCCGCCAGCAGCGCGGCCGTCGACCGGGCCGGCGCGGAGCCTGCACAGTAGCCGACCACCGCCGCGACCTCGCGGTCGTCCGCCACGATGTCGTTTACCAGCAGCCGCAGCCGGGCCTCCACCGACGAGACCTCGTCCACCGCGTCGAGTTCGTCCGGCGGGACCGCCTCGAGGACCGGCATGTCCGCGGGCAGCAGCTCGACGAGGTCGGCGAAGCCCGCTCCGGCCCGGCCGGGGCCGAAGTCGAAGGCGAGCACGGACGGCCGGGCCCTTCCGGGGCGCAGGGCGCGCCAACGGTCCAGTCTCATGATCACCTCTGTCGATGCCATTGGGCGCACGGATCTGCCGGAGCAGCTTCCGTCCCCCGTGAAGCTTCGCAACCAGCTCTCGATGGTGTGGTCTGACGACCGGTCGCACATGAAACCACAACCGTCGGCTCCCCGTCGAGCCGTCCTCGACGGCCCCTCGACACCCCTTCCGGGAGCGGTCAGGCTCACCGTGGAGGCGGTCAGGAGATCGACCGCCGCGGTCCTCGACCGTCCCACCTTTCGAAATCGTGTGGATGTTGCAGGGGTGAGGACCGTATGCGATGCTTCCCGGCAGCCAACGGGGGGCTCGATCCGAATGTCCTGCTAGGACAGGTCGGGGTGTCACGCCGCCCTCAGCGCCATTCGCACCAGGAGGGGCAGTGTCGACGCCGGGCATCGATAAGTGGCTGCGCACCCGCACGGTGATGACGCTCGGTCCCTCGGGGACGGACGCGTACGCCGAGGCCAGTCGCATCGGGGCCGCGGTCTCCCTCTGCTCGTCGTTCTCGTCGGCGATGCGGGAGGCCGAGGAGACGGACAACCTGGCGCTGGTCGCGGCCGGCTTCCTCGACCTCGACGGTGACCGGCTGGTCGACAGCTGGGTCAACCTGCACTTCCGTACCCGCAGATCGATGCGCGTGGTGGGGGTGTGGGAGTCGCCGACCAAGCCGATGTGCGTCGCTGTCCGGGCGGACTTGGACCGGGACGTCAGCCAGGTGCGCAGCGTCGTCGCGCACCCGTCGACCCTTCAGCTCGTCCGCGAGACCCTGCCGCCGGAGGCCGAGGTCAGGACGGTCAACGCGAAGCCGAAGGCGGCCCGGGCCGTCGCCGACGGCGAGGCCGATGCCTGCATCGCCTCGCTCGACGTGGTGCAGGGCATGAGCGAGCTGCGTGCGCTCTCGGTGCTGACCCCGACGATGGTGTGGTGTCTGTACGCCCCGCTCGAGGCGCAGGTATGACCACGTCGCCGCCGGCGGCGGGTACGGCCGCGCTGCTCGGCGCGGGGGTGATGAACCGCGCGGTCGCACCCCACCTGCGCCGGGCGGGCTGGACGCTACGGCTCTACAGCCGACGGCCAGCGGGCTGGCTGGAGGCGGGGGCGACGGCCGACGAGGTGCGCCGGTCCCCCGCCGAGGCGGCGGCGGGCGCGGACGTCGTGCTCTCGATGGTCTCCGACGACGAGGCGAGCCACGCCGTCTGGCAGGGCCCGGAGGGCGCCCTCCGTACGCTGCGCGCCGGCGCGCTCGCCGTGGAGGGGTCCACCCTCTCCGCACACCGGGTCGACGAGTGGGCGGCGGCGGTCGACGCGGTCGGCGCGGGGGCGGTCGACGCACCCGTCACGGGCAGCGTCCCGCGCGCCACCGCGGGCACCCTGGTGGCCTTCGTCGGCGGCTCCGACCACGACTTCGCCCGCTACGAGCGGTTCAGCGACTGCTTCACCGAGCGGCGTTACCGGCTGGGGCCGGTCGGCGCCGCCGCTCGCTTCAAGCTCGCGCACAACCTCTTCGCCGCCGTGGTGCTCGCCGGCTTCGCCGAGCACCTGGCCCTGGTGGAACGGCTCGGCCTCGACCCCGAACTGGTGGTGGACATCATGTCCAGCTACGGCTGGGGGCAGGGTGTCGCCTCCGGGTACGGCCCGTCGATGCTGCGCGACGAGTACGAGGACGTCCGCTGCCGGCTCGGGCTGATGGCCAAGGACGTGGCATACGCGGCGGAGCTGGCCCGGGAGACGGGCCTGGATACCCCGTTGACCGCGGCGGTCCGGAACGGCTTCGCCACCGCGGTGGCCGAGGGCCTGGGTGACCTGGACATGGGGGCGGTACGACGGGTGGTGGGGCCACGATGACGTCCGAGTGGTTCGCGCACTCGCGCTTCGTGCCAGACGAGGCACGGGAACAGGTCACCGCGCAGCTGGACAGCTACCGGGACGACGTCCGCGCCGTCCTGGACGAGCTGCGGATCCCCGACACGACCCTGGTGATCAGCGGTTCCCTCGGCCGGCAGGAGCCGTCGGTGACCCACCACGGTGGCCGGTGGCGACTGGAGTCCGACCTCGACCTGGTGCTGTTGGTCCCCGACGACGAGGCCGCGCACCCCGTGCACGAGGTGGTCCCCCGGCTGGCCCGACGGCGGCCGGACCTGCTGACCACCGGCTTCGTGGTCCGGGCGGACCGGGCGCCGCGGATGCGCTCCTTCATCGCCGCGGACCTGGCGCTTGGCTGGCCGACCCGGATCGGCGGCCCCGCCGACGCCCCGTGCCCGGTCACCCACCGGATCACCGTCGAGGACCACCTGGAGCTGTTCGCGCACCAGCTCAGCGGCTGGTTGCTCTATCCGCACACCGAGAGCCAGTTCGCCGGGTCGAAGCACTACCGCGACGCCGCGGAGACGCACCTGATGAAGTGCGCGCTGGAGGGGATGCGGCTGATCGTCGGCGCGGTCGACGGGCAGGTCCGGCGCTACGGCGATCTTCTCGACCGGAACGCCCCGGCGGTCCTGGCCCCGCACCTGACCGTCGAGGAGGTGGCGGAGCTGATCCGCCGCCGCGAGGTCGACGGCCCCGACGCGCTGCCCCAGGACAGCGTCCGACGCTGTCTCCTCGGCGGCGTCACGGCCTACCTGGGCCTGCCCCCGGGTGACCTCGGCGAAGTGCCGCAGGTGCTCGCCGACCGGCTCGCCGGCGCCGCCGGGGAGCTGCTGCTGTTCCGGCACTGCCTGCTGCTCCTGCTCACCGCGCACCTCCACCCGGGCCAGCAGGACGGGATCGCCAAGGTCCTGCACGCGTACCTGGAGGAGTGGCCGGCGACCGACGAGGCCGAGCGGGCGGCGGTGCGGCGGCTGCGGGCCGAGCTGGCCCACGGCTCGGTCGGCCTGGTCGACACGGAACGCCGGGGAGACTGGATCACCCTGCGTCGGCAGTACTACGGACGGCTCGGCGACCGGAACTTCGGTCGCAACGCCACCGCGCAGGACTGACATCGAAGAAAGTGGATAATAAAGTGTACCCAGACTGGATCGAGGCCATGCCGCGGGCGGCCGTGAACTTTCCGGGCGCCGAGGGCCGGCTCATGTCGAGCCCGCAGGGTCAGGTCGTGCTCTGGTCGTTCGCCGACGGCGGGACCGTGCCACCGCACCGCCACGGCCCGCAGGTCGGCCTGGTGCTCTCCGGCGCCGTGCACCTCACCGTCGAGGGAAGGACCACCACCCACCGGCCGGGCGCGTTCTTCGTCATCGAGGACCAGCAGCAGCACGGGGCGACCCTCGACCCGGGCACCCACGTCATCGAGATCTTCGCCGAGACCGACCGGCACCGGGCGATGGACTCCCTGGAGCAGGTGAGCGCGGGCTGACGCCCGCCCATTCCCGCTCGGACGCCGGGCGGCGTCCGACCCACTCCTCACGATCGGTGAACCGCATGGCACCACACGCCTATCTGCTCGGCGCGGCGCGGGCGCTCCTCGACGACGACGAACTGCTCACGCCGGACGCCGCCGTCGCGGTGGCGGGCCGCCGCATCCTGTGGGCCGGTCCCCGGGCGGAGCTGCCCGAGGTGCTGCGCGGCCTGGACGAGTACGACCTGGGCGAGCTCACCCTGCTGCCCGGCCTGATCGACGCCCACGTGCACCTAGCCTTCGACGCCGGCCCCGATCCGGCCGCCGCCTTGGCCGCGGTGGACGACACCGTCCTGCTCAAGGAGATGACCGCTAACGCCCGTCGGCACCTAGCGGCGGGCGTCACCACGGTCCGTGACCTGGGCGCCCGCTCGTTCCTCGACGTGGCGGTCGGCCGGGCCACCGCGGCCGACCCGGCGCTGGGTGCCCGGGTGGTGCCGGCGGGTGCCCCGATCACCGTTCCCGACGGCCACTGCTGGTACCTGGGGGGTGCCTGCGCGGACGACGACGCGGTGGCCGACAGGATCCGACTGAGTCACGACAGCGGCGTGCAGGTCGTGAAGATCATGGCGACCGGCGGCTTCCTGACCACGCGTACCCGACCGGGGGCCCCGCAGTTCGGGGCCGCGACGCTGCGCGCGGTGACCCGGCTGGCGCACCGCCTACGCCTGCCGGTGGCCGCGCACGCCCACGGCACGGAGGGCATCCGGGATGCCGTCGAGGCCGGCTGCGACACGATCGAACACTGCACCTGGGTCGGGGACGGCCGGCTGGAGTTCGACCGGGCCGTGGTCGACCGGATGGTCGAGCAGGGCACCGTCGTCTGCCCCACCGTGAACGGGAACGCCCGCAACCCGCGCGGGCGGGTCGACTGGCGGGAACGCCGGGAGCACCTGCGGGAGCTGGTCGAGGCCGGGGTGCCGGTGATCGCAGGCACCGACGCCGGGATCGAGAACATCGCGCACGGCTCGCTGGTGGACGGGCTCGAGATCATGCCGGACTTCGGCCTCACTCCCCGCCAGGTGCTGCGCTCCGCCACCGCCGGCGCCGCCCTGGCCCTGGGCCTCGGCGGCACCACCGGCCGGCTCTCCGGCGGGCACGATGCGGACCTGATCGCGGTCGGTGGCGACCCGACGGCCGACCTGGGCGTGCTGCGGGCTCCGGCGCTCGTCGTCTCCGGCGGGGTGGCCGTACGCGTGCCCGACGGCGTGGCCTGGCCGCGCCCCGTCGAGCCGGATTGGAGGGCATGATGCGAGACACGATCGAGGTGGTCGTCGCCACCCAGTGGTCCCGGGTGCTCGGTGTCGCGGCGGCGCACCTGGACGAGGACTTCTTCGACGCCGGCGGCGACTCCCTGCTGGCCGCCCGCCTCGCCGTCGCGCTGCGCAAGGCGACCGGGTTGCCGGTCGACCTGGGCACCGTCTTCGAGGCCCGCACCCTGCGGGGCATCAGCCATGCGCTGCGTACGGAGAACGAGGGCTGGGGACGGCTGCTGACGCTCGCGCCGGACGGCGCGCGGGCACCCCTGATGCTGCTCCCCTCCGGCGGTGGCGGCGTGATCGGGCTGAACAGCCTGGCCAGCTACCCGCTGGATCGCCCGGTGTACGCGGCCACGGCGAAGGGCCTGCGGCCCGAGGAGGGTGAACCGCTCGGCAGGCTCACCGAGCTGGTCGCCGACTTCGCCGGGCTGATGACCGCCGCCGGGCTGCCCCGCCGGCTCCACCTCGGCGGCTTCTGCCTGGGCGGTAACCTGGCGGTGGAACTGGCCCGCCGGCTGCTGGCCGAGGGCTGGGAGATCCTCTCCGTCAACCTCTTCAACACCTCGCTCTACGCGCCGCCGATCGACCCCGAGGAGCTGATCCGGGCCCGGCTGGCCGGCCTGGTCCACTCCGCCGGGCTGACCGTCGACCCGGGGGAACTCCGGCCGGAGGCGGTGTTCGACCTGCTCAGCGCGCACAGCCCCACCGGCCTGGTGGAGACCGACCACGCCGCGTTCCTGGCACGGCTGCGGGTCGCCGCGATGCTCCGGCACAGCATCTCCGGTCACCTGCCCGAGCCGGTGGCCGCACCGGTACGGCTCTTCTCCGCCCCGGACCGTGACGACCCGGAGGAGGTGGCTGGGGTCGGCCGCCGGCTGCCCGACTGGTCGGAGCTGGGCTTCCCCGACTTCGCGCAGGTCGACGTCTCCGTCGGGCACCACCAGATGCTGCACGACGAGCAGGTTCTCAAGGCCATCGCAACGAGCCTCCTCGACTGCGAGGACCAGGGCTCGTGAGGGACGGCATGGTGGCCCGCTCGGCCAGGTGGGCGGCCGTGGCCGGGACCGAGCTGATCCCGCTCAACGTCGCCGAGATGGACTTCCCGACCGACCCGGTGGTGGTGGAGCGGATCCAGCGGCTGCTGCTCGGCCCGCTCACCTACAGTCCCCCGTACACAGACAACGACATCGCCGGGGCGGTGGTGGACCACTACCGTCGGGAGCACGGCCTGGCGGTGCCCCGGAGGAACGTGCAGCTCGCCGCGGGGATCGTGGCGCAGAGCTACCACGTCATGCGCGAGCTGCTCGCGCCGAGCGACGCCGGGCTCTACTTCGGCCCGGCGTACCACAGCATCCCGGACTCGATCACCGCCGCCGGGGCCCGGGCCGTCGCCGTCCACCTCGACCCGTGGACCACCCCGGCCTGGGACGTGGCGGAGCTGGAGCGCCGGATCGTGCCCGGCACCCGGCTCATCCATCTCTCCCACCCGCACAACCCGACCGGCCACCAGTTCGGACTGGACGAGCTGCGGGCCATCGCCGACGTCGCCGAACGGCATGACCTGCTGATCGTGTCGAACGAGGTGTACGCCCGGCTCACCCTGCAGGGACGGCACCTGCCGATGGCGGCGATCGCCCCACGGCGCACCCTGACCATCACCGGGGCCACCAAGTCGCACAACCTCGCCGGGATCGGCGGCTCGGTGATGTTCAGCCACGACTCGGAGCTGATGGCCCGGCTCCGCAGCGGCACCCGGTTCAGCCTGGCCGCCGGACGGAGCATCCAACAGGCCGCCCTCGCGGCGGCGTACGAACAGGACAGTCCGTGGCTGCGGGCCACCCGCGACCGGCTGCGGGCCAACCAGCACCGGATCGCGGCCGAGCTGCGCCGATGCCGGGCGGTCGACGTGCACGTCCCCGTGGCCACCTACTTCCTCTGGCTGCGGGTCGGGGAGCTGCCGGAACAGGCCGACGCCGCGCAGGTGCTGCGGGACGGATGCGGGCTGGTAGGGGCGCCCGGAGCGGAGTTCGGCGCGTCCCGCGACTTCGTCCGCCTGGCGGTGGCCATGACGCCCGAGGACGTCGACATGGTCGTCGCGCGGATCCGGGCCTGGTCCCGGTACGAGGTGTCCGTCGACCGGGCGGCCCCGGTCCTCCCGGCTAGGCTCGGGGCACGGCGGGAGCCGTTTCCCGCAAGGTGCACTGGAAAGGACGTCACGTGAAGGTTCTGATCGCCGGAGGCGCGGGTTTCATCGGTAGCACGGTGGCCTCGTACCTGATCGATTCCGGGCACGAGCCGGTGATCCTCGATAATCTCGTGACGGGTCGTCGGGAATTCTGCGAGGGGCGCACCTTCTACGAGGGCGACATCGCCGATCCCGCCATCATCGAGCAGATCTTCGCCGAGCACCCCGACATCGACGCGGTGGTCCACTGCGCGGCTCTCATCGTCGTTCCCGAATCGGTCGAGCGCCCGGTCCACTATTACCGCGAGAATGTCGCCAAGACGCTCGAGTTCGTCGACCACCTCATCGCCAAGGGGGTGACCCGGCTGCTCTTCAGCTCGTCCGCCTCGATCTACGAGCCGGGCGCCGACTTCAGCGTCGACGAGGACTCCGACGTGAAGGCCGTCAGCCCGTACGCTCGGACCAAGGTGGTCGTCGAGCAGATGCTGGCGGACATCGCCGCCGCCACCCCGCTGCGCGTGCTGTCGCTGCGCTACTTCAACCCGATCGGCGCCGACCCGAAGATGCGGTCCGGGCTCCAGGTCGCCTCACCGAGCCACGCCCTTGGCAAGCTCATCGAGGCGTACCAGGACGACCGCCCCTTCCAGGTGACCGGGCTCGACTACCCCACCCGGGACGGCTCCGGGATCCGCGACTACGTCCACGTCTGGGACCTGGCCGCCGCCCACATGCGCGCCATCGAGGCCTTCGACACCCTGCTTCCGGCCGACTCCTCCCGGTACACCGTGATCAACCTCGGCACGGGCACCGGCACGACCGTCCTGGAACTCGTCGACGCGTTCAACAAGGTGGTGGACCGGGCCGTCCCGGTCGAGACGACCGGTCGCCGTCTCGGCGACTCGGCCGGCGCCTACACCCGCAGCAGCCGCGCCGCCGAACTGCTCGGCTGGCGCGCGGAGCAGCCGATCGAAGAGGGGATCCAGGACTCCCTCACCTGGTTCGCGCGACGCGGGCAGATGCTGCCCGACCTCGCGGGGTAGCCCCCCTGAGCCCTCACCACGCCGCGGCCGTACGTACGTACCACCGCAGTGTCGTTTCCACCTGCCCCGGGTGGCCCTGCGCCCCCTCCGGCACGAGAGTACGGAGTCAGCTACGCCGTGTCAGTCAGTCAGGACAGCGACGTATTCGATGACCTGGAGGACCTGGAGGACCTGGCGGAGCTGGCTCCGACCGGGATCGGGGCGGACGCCGAGCAGGCGCCCTTCTCCATCCCGCAGGCCCGGGTCTGCATCGACGCGATCGACCACCAGCTCATCCTGCTGCTGCGAGAACGGGCGGAGCTGGCCCGCCAGCTCGGCGACCAGCGGGTGGCCCTGGGCATGAGCCGGGTGGCCCTCGCCGGGGAGTACGCCGTCGTCCGCCGGTTCCGGGCGGCCCTCGGTCCGGACGGCGCACAGCTGGCCACGCTCCTGCTCCGGCCGTCGCGGCAGGGGGCGGTGCGGTGGCCGGAGTCGGGACGGACCGCTGACCAGGCTGTGTCGGCCCCGGGCCGGCAGTTCACGGAGGAGAGCGACCAGTCGTGGTGAGACACCGATTCGTCGGGATCGACGAGGCACCGACCATCGAGGGCGCGGCGGTGGTGATCGACGTGCTGCGCGCCTTCAGCACCGCAGCGTACGCGCTGCATGCTGGCGCGGACCGGATCATCCTGGTCCGCCGCCTGGACGAGGCGCTGGCGCGGAAGGCGGAGCTGCCGGGCGCGCGGGCCCTGTGCGACGGGCCACCGCGGGCCGGATTCGATCTGGTGAACTCCCCAGCGCGGGTGCTGGAGCACGAGCTCACGGGTGCCGCGATCGTGCAACGGACGACGGCCGGCACCCAGGGAGCGGTGGCGGCCCGCCACGCGTCGCCGCTGTTCTGCGCCGGTTTCGTCACCGCCCGGGCCACCGCCGAGCGGCTCCGGGACACCGCCGAGGTCAGTTTCGTCGTGACGGACGGCGACGAGGACCTGGCGTGCGCGGAGCATATCTCCGCACTGCTGCGGGGCCGGGACGACGCCGCGCCCTTCCTCCGCCGGGCGGCCCGTTCACCGGCCGCGGCGAACCTCCGGGAGCTGGCCCGGCACGGGTTCCCCGGCGTCGACGCGCGGGACGTGGCCCTCTGCCTCACCGTGGACCGGTTCGACCGGGCGCTCGAGGCCCGCGACGAGGGCCCCGACCTGGTGCTACGGCTGGCCGGCCGCTGAGCCGCGCCGGCGGGCGCCGCGGTCGGCGCGAACCGTCACCAGTCAGTGGCGACGGAGAGCTCGTTGCCCGCGGTGCCGGCGCAGCGGTACGCCTCCGCCGAGCCGTCACTCACCAGCGCGGCCCCCTCGGCGTTGCAGCTGGCCGCCGTGGCGTAGGTGCCGTAGTACTTCCAGGTGTAGATGCCGGCGGAGGATGGCGTACCGCTCGCGGCCACAAACCCCGCGGCAAAGCGCACCGACCACGGCGACCCGCGCAATGTTCCTCGACCGCTTTCAGTTCCCCATTCAGGAAAGGCACCGACGGTGCGTCGAACGTCGCTGCGAGGTGGTCGATCCGCGCGGTACCTGGCAGTGACGGCTGCGCGATCGCCATGGCAATCCGCAATGACAGCCTCCTGCATGCGGTCAAATTGGCTAGATCGAAGGACGCAGAGCAGCGACGGACGGCAGCTCGCGTAGTCTTGAGCTACGCAGTCACCGCAGTTCAATGGTTCGGCATGCCCCTGCAGGACTTCGCTTCCAGCGGGCACGCATGAGGCGCTCCGACCCACCTCATTCATTGAGCCATTTTCATCGTGACGGCGCAGGTCACGGGCGGTGTGGGAGGCCGGTGTCCAGGTAGGACGAGGCTCCCGGTAAGACAGCAATCGACCAAGATCAGATGCCCCAACCGGGAGCCTCGCTGTGCTGTCTTACCCTGCCGCGATTCCGTTGTCCACCCGCAGCCTGAACCACCTCG
>NZ_LEKG01000103.1:0-25705 GCF_001029515.1 Micromonospora sp. RV43
GGTCAGGGGAGGGGGACGGCGGGGCCGTCTCCGGCCAGGCGGAACGACTCCTCGCCCACCGGTTCCACCAGGCCGTCGGTGACCAGGCCGGCCAGCGCTCGCGCCCGCTGGACGTCGTCGTGCCAGACCTGGTCCAGCCGCTGGTGCGGCACCGGGCCGGTGGACTCCCGCAGCACCGCGAGCAGCAGTCCGCGTACCTGCCGGTCGGTGCCGGCGTAACGCTGCGGCCGACGGGTCGGTCCCGTGGGGGCGGCCTGTCCAGAAGCCCGCCAGGCACAGCTCGACTCGACCGGGCAGATCGCGCAGCGCGGCGCGCGGGCGGTGCAGACGACAGCGCCGAGTTCCATGAAGGCGGCGCTGGCCAGCGCGGCGTCAGCCGGCTCGATCGGCAGCAGTTCCTCGGTGGCGACCAGGTCGGCCGGGCGGGTGGTGGGGCCGGCGTCGGGTTCTCCGGCGATCGCCCGGCACACCACGCGCCGGACGTTCGTGTCCACCACCGGGTGCCGCTGCCCGTACGCGAACGCGGCGACCGCGCGGGCCGTGTACGTGCCGACACCGGGTAGCGCCAGCAGTTGATCGAGCCGGTCGGGCACCACGCCGCCGTGGCGCTCCACGATCGCCGCCGCGCACTCGCGCAGGCGAACCGCCCGGCGGGGGTAGCCGAGCCGTCCCCACATCCGGATCGCCTCGGCGGGGGTGTCCTCGGCGAGCGCGCGCGGCTCGGGCCAGCGGGCCAGCCACGCCTCCCAGGCCGGTACCACCCGGACCACGGGGGTCTGCTGGAGCATGACCTCGCTGACCAGGATCGCCCAGGCGCCGATGCCGGGCTTGCGCCAGGGCAGGTCGCGGGCGTTGCGCTCGTACCACCGGCTGACCTGGGTGGCGAATGTGGGATCGGACATCGCGTCGCCGATCATGTCACGGCTGTCTTTCCCGCAGGTTGGGCGGGCCGGGTGGCCGGGCGCGATCGATCATGAGCGACGGGGCAGAATGTCCGAATGAACGAGCTCGCGATCACCGTCATCGGCCGGGACCGGCCGGGCATCGTGGCCGACGTCGCGGAGGTCCTCGCCCGGCTCGGCGCGAACCTCACCGACTCGACGATGACCCGGCTGCGTGGACACTTCGCGATGACGCTGATCTGCGTGGGCCCGGCCGCCGCCGACGTCGAGGCCGCGCTGGCCCCGCTCGCCGCCGACGGGCACCTGCTGGCGACCGTACGCGCGGTCACGCCCGACGGCGGCAGCGAGCCCACCGGGGAGCCGTACGTGCTGGCGGTGCACGGCGCCGACCGGATGGGCATCGTCGCGGCGATGACCCGGGTGCTCACCGACGCGGGCGGGAACGTGACCGACCTGAGCACCCGGCTCACCGGTTCGCTCTACGTGGTGGTGGCCGAGGTCGAGTTGCCGCCCGGTGTGTCGGACGAGGTGGCCGGCCGGCTCACCCGGGTCGCCGCGGAGCTGGGCGTGGGGGTCAGCCTCCGCCCGGCGGACACGGATCTGCTGTGACCGGGCCGGAGTACGCGGGCCTGGGCGGCTGGACCCCGGAGAAGCTCGGCATCCCCGGCGCGGTACGGGCGGTGGTCACCGCGCCGGAGCCGGTGCTGAGCCAACCGGGCCCGGAGGTCGACCCGACGTCTGCCGAGGTGGTGCGCCTCGCCGCCGACCTGGTGGCCACCATGCGCGTCTCGCCCGGTTGCGTGGGACTGGCGGCGCCGCAGGTCGGGGTGAGCGCGCAGGTGTTCGCGGTGGACGTGACGGGGCATCCGAAGGCGGTCACCGTGCACGGCACGTTCGTGCTCTGCAACGCGCGCGTGGTGGAGGCGTCCCGGTGGAAGGCCGGGCGGGAGGGCTGCATGTCGGTGCCGGACCTGACCGGCGACGTGAAGCGGGCGAGCCGCCTGGTCGTCGAGGGTGCGCTTCCCGGCAGCGGCGAGCCGGTCCGCCTGGTGACGGACGGCTTCGAGGCGCGGGCGCTCCAGCACGAGATCGACCACTGCGCGGGGCTGCTCTTCCTCGACCGGGTGGCCGGCGCGCACGCGATCTACAAGCGCAAGGTCTACCTCTGACGGTGTCGGTAGGAATCCAGTGTGGACGACCACGGCCGTACGGCGGCGGGTTCCCGGCGCGTCGGACCGGCGAGCCGTGCGCCGCGCGGCTACGGTAGGCGCATCATGCGTCTGACGGTCGGCCCCCTGCCCCCTGCCGTGTACTGGCGGCGTCGTGCCGTCGTGCTCGGAGCGGGGCTGCTCTTCCTGATTGTCCTGCTGTATTCCTGCACCGGTACGGATCGCAACACCGGCGCGCCGGGCACCGACCCGTCCCCGACCGGTTCCGCCGGGGCTCAGCCCGACCCGTCCGGCTCGGTGCTGACTCCGCAGTCGGGCAGCCCGTCGCCGGCACCGGGCGACACCGGGGGCGGCGGCGCGAACAACGGCGGCGGGAACACAGGCGGCGGGAACGACGGCGGGGGCGCGAACAACGGGGGCGGCACCGGCAACGGTGGCGCGACCGGTCAGCCGGTCTCCGACGACGGCACCTGCACCGACTCCGAGCTGCTGGTGACGCCGGTCGCGGTGCCGCCCACCGCCCAGCGGGGCACCGTGGTCACGCTGCGCCTGAAGGTCAAGAACGTGTCGAACCGTACGTGCAGCCGCGACGTCGGCGCCGACCTCCAGGAGCTGTACGTCAAGTCGGGCGCGGAGAAGATCTGGTCGTCGGACACCTGCGGCACCGGCAAGGGCTCGGACGTCCAGTCGTTCACGCCGAACTTCGAGCGCTCCTACGAGCTGGGCTGGAACGGCCGGCTGGACAACAGGTGCGCGAGCGGGCTGGCCGGCGGCGACTTCGCCGCGATCGGCGCGTACCAGGTGTTCGCCCGCGTCGGCACCAAGATCAGCGAGCCGGTGAAGCTGACCATCACCGGCTGAGCGGTCGGTCAGACGTACCGTTCGAGGATGCTCGCCTCGGCGAGCCGGGACAGGCCCTCGCGGACACCGCGGGCGCGGGCGTCGCCCACGCCCTCGACCGCCTGGAGGTCTTCCACAGTCGCGCCGAGCAGCCGCTGGAGGCTGCCGAAGTGCACCACCAGCCGGTCGACGACGGCGACCGGCAGCCGGGGCACCTTGGCCAGCAGGCGGAACCCGCGCGGGCTGACCGCCGCGTCGAGCGCGTCCGAGGCGGACGGGTAGCCGATCGCCTTCGCCACCGCCACGAGGTCGATGAGCTCGGTGGCGCTGAGCAGGTCGAGCTCGACGAGCGCCTCGTCGAGCGTGCGCGACTTGCGGCCGGTCGGCAGGTAGTCGCGGATGACCAGGGTGCGGTCGGCGTCCACGCCGGCCATCAGCTCGTCGAGCTGAAGGGCCAGCAGGCGGCCGTCGGTGCCCAGCTCCACCACGTAGCCGGCGATCTCGTCGGCGATCCGCCGGACCATCTCCAGCCGCTGCACCACCGCCACCGCGTCGCGGACGGTGACCAGATCCTCGATCTCCAGCGCGGAGAGCGTGCCGGAGACCTCGTCCAGCCGCAGTTTGTAGCGCTCCAGCGTGGCGAGCGCCTGGTTGGCGCGGGACAGGATGGCCGCCGAGTCGTCGAGCACGTGCCGCTGACCGTTGACGTAGAGGCTGATGATCCGCATCGACTGGCTGACCGAGATGACCGGGTAGCCGGTCTGCCGGGCCACCCGCTCGGCGGTGCGGTGCCGGGTGCCGGACTCCTCGGTGGGGATGGACGGGTCCGGCATCAGGTGCGCGCCGGCCTGCACGATCCGGGTGCCGTCGCTGGACAGCACCACCGCGCCGTCCATCTTGCACAGCTCACGGACCCGGGTGGCGGAGAACTCCACGTCCATCGGGAAGCCGCCGGTGCAGATCTGCTCGACCACCTTGTCGTAGCCGAGCACGATCAGCGCGCCGGTGCGGCCGCGCAGGATCCGCTCCAGGCCGTCCCGCAGGGCGGTGCCGGGAGCCATCAGGGCGAGGTTGGCGCGCAGCGGATCGGCGCCGGCCCCGCCGCCGACGCTTCCGTTGACGCTCACGCTGATGGCACGAGCGGGGTTGCCGCTCACGGCGCCGGTACGGGCGTGCGGCGTCGCCGTTGCGGGCTTGGTGGCATCGCGGTCGATCGGCACGGGCACAGTCTACGGACTGCCATGCGGTGGGTGCTCTCGTGGTTACTGTGATGTGTCACGATGCCCGGCTCGGGCGGGTCGGCGCGGCCTGCGTGGCCTGCCCGGAAACGCCCGGCGGATGCCACCGTGTCACTCCGCCGACGCGCGGGCGGCCGCCTGGAGTGCGGCACGCACGTCAGTGACCTCGATCACGCGCATGTTCTCCGGCCCGGCGCCGCTGCTCTCCGGCCCGCACCCGGGCGGCACGAGGGCCAGCCGGAAGCCGAGCCGGGCGGCCTCGGCCAGCCGCCGGGGCACCGCGCCGACGCGACGGACCTCGCCGGTGAGACCCACCTCGCCGATGGCAACCAGATGCGGGTTGAGCGCCAGGTTGAGCCCGCCGGAGGCGACAGCGAGCGCCACCGCCAGGTCGGCCGCCGGCTCCACCACCCGGATGCCGCCGACGGTGGCGGCGAAGACCTCCCGGTCGTGCAGCGTGAGCCGCTCGGTGCGGCGCTGGAGCACCGCGAGGACCATCGCGAGCCGGGCGCTGTCCAGGCCGGAGACGGTACGCCGCGGCGAGCCGGCCACGGTGGCGCCGATCAGCGCCTGCACCTCGGTCACCAGCGCCCGGCGCCCCTCCATCGCCACCGTCACGCAGGTGCCCGGCACCGGTTCGGAGTAGCGGGTCAGGAACAGGCCGGACGGGTCGGCCAGGCTGCTGATGCCGCCCTCGTGCATCTCGAAGCAGCCCACCTCGTCGGCCGCGCCGAAGCGGTTCTTCACGCCGCGCACCATGCGCAGCGAGGAGTGCTTGTCGCCCTCGAAGTGCAGCACCACGTCGACCAGGTGCTCCAGCACGCGAGGACCGGCCACCTGGCCGTCCTTGGTGACGTGCCCGACCAGCACGGTGGCGATGCCGCGCTCCTTGGCCACCGCGACCAGGGCGGCGGTGACCGCGCGGACCTGGGTGACGCCGCCCGGCACGCCCTCGGTGCCGGTGGTCGAGATGGTCTGCACCGAGTCGAGCACCAGCAGCCCCGGCTTGACCGCGTCGAGGTGGCCGAGCACCGCCGACAGGTCGCTCTCGGCGGCCAGATAGAGCTGGTCGTGCAGGGTGCCCATCCGCTCGGCGCGCAGCCGCACCTGGCTGACCGACTCCTCGCCGCTGACCACCAGCGACGGGCTGCCGGCCCCGGCCGCCCACTGCTGGGCCACGTCGAGCAGCAGCGTCGACTTGCCCACCCCGGGCTCACCGGCGAGCAGCACCACAGCGCCGGGGACCAGGCCGCCGCCGAGCACCCGGTCGAGCTCGCTCACACCGGTGGGACGGGCCCGGGCCGGCGCGGCGCTGATCGTGGCGATCGGCCGGGCCGGCTCGGCCGGCATCCGTGAGCTGACCACCCGGCCGGAGACCATCGGGCCGGTGACCGTGCACTCGACCACCGAACCCCACTCGCCGCACTCGGGGCACCGGCCCACCCACTTCGGGGGCTGGTGGCCGCAGGCGTCGCACTCGTAGGCCGGGCGGGGTTCGCGGGTGGCGGCGCGACCGCGGCCGGCGCCGGCACGGGAGGGGGTCGATCGGGGCGTGGTCACCACCGGACGCTAACCGGCCCGTACGACGAAAGCCCACCCGGAACGGCGACACCGCCGGCGTGGCGCTGGCCACGGCGGCGGTGCCGACGGAAGGAGGGGAGAGGTCAGTGGCCGCCCTCGGCGCCGCCGTCCTCACCGGCGTGCTCACGCGGGTTCACGATCTTCGACGGCGTGGCCTCCGGGGTCAGTGGGATGCCGATCGGCGCCGGGGTCTTGACGACCTTGCCGTCGCCGAAGTCGAAGGTCAGGTTGACCTGCTGGCCGACGAGCAGCTTCTCGTTCAGGCCGACGAGCTGGAGGAACCGCGGGTTGCCGGCGTTGAGCTGGGCGTAGCTGAGGGCCGGGATCTCGATCCGGGCCGGCTGGCCGGCGGGCGCGGACTCGCTCTCGCTCGGCGACGGGCTGGCCGACGGCGACCCGGTCACCTCCAGCGACTGGCTCGGCGACGCGCTCGGGTCGCTCGCGGTCGGCGAGGTGGTGACCGGCTCGGTGGGCGAACCGGTCGGGGTGGCCGCGCCGCTCTCACCCGCGCCGGAGCCGGTGAGCACGATCTCCCGCGCGCTGTCGGTGGTGACCGTCACTGTCACCGGCTTCTCGCTGTCGTTGTAGATCACCACGTTGACCGGCGCGTTCGACCCGGCCTCGTAGCCCTTCGGGCCCGGGAACTGCACGTAGAGCCCGCGTACCTTGAAGAGGTTGTCGGAGGTCTGGACGTTGACGCCCTGTACCGACGGGATCTTGTTGGCGGTCTCGGAAATCTGCCCGGCGCCGCACCCGGACAGCAGCAGGCTCGCCGCCGCCGTGCCGGCCAGCAGCAGGGCCGGCCCCCGGGAACCCCTGATCGAGCGCGTCACGTCGGTCCTCCTCGTCACGATCCCCGCCCGGTCGACCACCGGGCACGGGGTGGCCATACCCGCGCAGACCGCGCTCCAGGGTAGTTGGAGCTGATCGAGGCCCGCACGCGGACCCGGCAATGCCACCTCGGAGTGGACTCCTCAGACCACCCGGCCGCTCGTCACCAGCAGCACCACATCGATGAGCGCCACCACCAGGACCGCCCGGAAGGCGGTCGCCGAGCGTCCGGCTGTCGCGCGTCCCGCGTACCAGCCGACCGCCGGCACGGCCACGGCGGCGGCGACCGCCGACAGGCCGGTCCACGACGGCGGCCCGGGCGGGCCGAGGACCAGCGCGACGGTGGCCGCGAGCAGCAGCCCGGCGGCGGCCAGCCGGCTGCCCACCGGCCCGAGCCGGTGCGGCAGGCCGCGCACCCCGGTCCGGGCGTCGTCGGCCAGGTCCGGCAGCACGTTCGCGAAGTGCGCGCCGGCGCCGAGCAGCGCGGCGGCGGCCACCAGCCAGGCCGGGGGCACCGGCGAGCCGGGCAGCGCCAGCACCACGAACGCGGGCAGCGCGCCGAACGAGACCGCGTAGGGCAGCACCGACACCGGCGTCGACTTCAGCGGCCGGTTGTAGAGCAGCGCGGAGACGAGGCCCAGCGTGGCGCAGGCCGCCGCGGCCGGGCCGCCGGCCAGCGCGAGCACCGGCACGGCGACGGCGGCCACCGCCGTGGCCCGGGCCAGCGTCGTCCGGGCGACCTCGCCGGTGGTCACCGGTTTGTCGGTACGCCCCACAGCGGCGTCCCGCTCGGCGTCGATCAGGTCGTTGCTCCACCCGACCGCGAGCTGGCTGGCCAGCACCGTCAGCGCCACGAGCACGACACCCGCGGCCGAGTGCCCGACACCGGCGGCGAGCAGCGCGGCGACCACGGTGACCGCCGCCGCGGGCTCCGGATGGCTCGCCCTGACCAGCCCTAACACCCGTGTCGACATAAGGGAAGTCTGGTCGTTACCGGGCAGTCGTGCCACGCTCGACGCATGCCCGACGCGTCGCCGGTGTCCACTCCGTACCGGGTGCTGCCGCCGAACGACCCCCGGCAGTACGACGACCTGGCCGGCGAGTGGTGGCGGCCGGACGGCGCGTTCGCGATGCTGCACTGGCTGGCCCGGGCCCGGGCGGCGCTGGTACCAGCGGCGTCCACCCCGGACGACCTGCTCGTCGACCTGGGCTGTGGCGCCGGGCTGCTGGCGCCGCACCTGGCCGGCAAGGGTTACCGCCACGTCGGGGTCGACCTGACCCGCTCCGCGCTCGACCAGGCCGCCGCGCACGGCGTGACAGTGGTCCAGGCCGACGCGACGGCGGTGCCGCTGGCCGACGGCTGCGCGGCGGTGGTCTCCGCCGGTGAGCTGCTGGAGCACGTACCGGACTGGCGGCGGGCGGTCGCCGAGGCGTGCCGGCTGCTGCGCCCGGGCGGCCTGCTGGTGCTGGACACGCTCAACGACACGCTGCCGGCCCGGCTGATCGCTGTGGAGCTGGGCGAACGGCTGCCCACAGTGCCGCGCGGCATCCACGACCCGCGGTTGTTCGTCGACGCCCGCGCGCTGGTCGCCGAGTGTGCCCGGCACGGCGTGTCGTTGACGGTGCGCGGGGTCCGGCCGGAGCTGGGCGGCACGCTGGCCTGGCTGCTGCGCCGCATGCGCGGCGGCGCCGACCGTCCGGGCAGGACCGAACCGCGCATCGTGCCGACCCGGTCGACGGCGGTGCTGTACCAGGGCTGGGGGCGCCGGGGCGGGTAGCCGGGGCCGCCCGGGGTAAAGGACGCCGAGAAGGGGGCGACATGACTGTGCACGCGCTGGAGGCGGCCCGCCGGTTGGCGCCGCGACTGGCCGCCCGCGCGGCCGAGCACGACCGCGACGGCTCGTTCCCCGTGGACGACTTCGCGGACCTGCGGGCAGCAGGGCTGTTCGGCCTGATGGTGCCCCCCGAGCTGGGCGGCACGGGCGCGAGCTTCGCCGAGTACGCCGCTGTCGCCACCGAACTGGCCCGTGGCAACGGCGCGACCGCGCTGGTGTTCAACATGCACGCCTCGGTCACCGGGGCGCTCGGCGCGGTCACCGAGGAACTGGCCGAGGCGCTCGGCGTACCGGACGAGGCGCTGGCGGCGCGGGACCGGCTGCTGCGCGCGGCGGCCGACGGCGCCTGGTATGCGGTCGCGATGAGCGAACGCGGCGCCGGCGCCCGGTTGTCCCAGCTCAGCACCGTCTACGAGCCGGTCGACGGCGGCTGGCACATCAAGGGCAGCAAGACGTTCTGCTCCGGCGCCGGCCACCCGGACGGCTACCTGGTGGCCGCCCGCAGCGCCGCCGACCAGTCCGTGGTGTCGCAGTTCCTGGTCCCGGCCGGAGAGGGGATCACCGTCGAGCCCACCTGGGACTCGCTCGGCATGCGGGCCACCTCCTCGCACGACGTGCACCTGGACGTGACGGTCCCGGCCGACCGGCTGCTCGGCGGCGTCGAAGGGCTGGCCCTGGTCGTCGCCCAGCTCATGCCGCACTGGCTGGTGGCGAGCTACGCGGCGGTCTACGTCGGCGTGGCCCGGGCCGCCATCGACGCCGCGGCCGAGCACCTCAACGCCCGCAACCTCGCCGGGCTGCCCGCGGTGCGGGCCCGCCTGGGCCGGGCCGACGCGGCCACCGCCGCCGCCGAACTGGTGGTCGCCGAGGCGGCCCGCCGGGTCGACGAGGCACCCGGCGACGCCGAGACGAACCGCTGGGTGTGGCGGGCCAAGCTGCTCGCCGGCACCACAGCCGCCGAGGTGGCGGCCTCCATGCTGGAGGCGGCCGGTACGTCTGCGACCCGCCGCGGGCATCCGCTGGAGCGGCTCTACCGGGACGCCCGCTGCGGCTCGCTGCATCCGGCCACGTCCGACGTGTGCGCCGACTGGCTCGGCATCGCCGCACTGGGCGGCGACCCGGACCGGGACAGCGCGCTCCCTCGTTGGTGACCAGGAGTCGGTGCGAGAGGTGAGGGAGGGCTCAGGGGTGGGGGACGTGGGCATACCGGTGATCGCGGGTCTGGGTACGGCACAACCGCCGGCCGCGATGCAGGACGAACTGTGGACGGGCTTCTTCGCGAAGCACTTCCAGGGGAACACCCGGGCGCTGGCCGAGCGGATCTTCGCGAACTCGGGCGTGACCCGGCGGCAGGCGGCGGTCAACCCGCTGCTGGAGGACGTCTCGGAGTGGCCGACCGAGCGCCGGATGCGCCGCTACCAGGTCGAGGCGCTGCCGCTGGGCAAGGAGGCGGTCAGCCGGGCTCTCACCGCCGCCGGCCTGGACGCCTCCGACATCGGGCTGTTCATCGTCTGCTCGTGCACCGGGTACGCCACCCCGGGGCTGGACATCCTGCTCGCCCGGGATCTGGGGATGTCCCCGAGCACCCAGCGCATGTTCGTCGGGCACATGGGCTGTTACGCGGCCCTGCCCGGGCTGGGCGCGGCGAGCGACTTCGTCACCGCCCGCGGGCGGCCCGCGCTGCTGCTCTGCGCGGAGCTGACCAGCCTGCACATCCAGCCGCCTGGTGCCCGGGTGGACACCCAGCAGATCGTCTCCCACGCGCTGTTCTCGGACGCCGCGGTCGCCGCCGTGGTCGTCCCCGGCGGCCGGGGGTACGCGCTGCGCGAGGTCACCTCGGTCACCGACACCTCCACCGCCGATCACATGACCTGGGACGTCACCGACACCGGTTTCCGGATGGGGCTGTCGCCGAAGGTGCCGCAGGTCCTGTCCCGGCACGTGCGGACGCTGATCGACGAGCTGCTGGCGCGGCACGGGTGCGAGCGCTCCGACGTGGACGGCTGGGCGGTGCATCCGGGCGGTCCGCGGATCCTCAACGTGGTGGAGCGTGAGCTGGCGCTGCCATCGGACGGGCTCGCCGCCTCCCGGGGGACGCTCGCCGAGCACGGCAACTGCTCGTCCCCGACCGTGCTGCTGATTCTGGACCGGCTGTGGCGTACGGAGCCGTCGCCGCCGCGCTGGGTGGTGATGCTCGCGTTCGGACCGGGCCTGACGCTCTACGCGGTGCTGCTGGAACGGGTGGGCTGACGGCTCGCCCCGCCCGGGCCGCGCGGATACGCTGCCGTCATGGCCTCCGACGAGCGGGACGGACGGGTACCGCTGACCGTCCTGACCGTTCTGGCGCTGGCGGCCGGTGCGGCCTGGTGGCGGTCGGCGGCACCCGAGCCGGGTGCGGTCACGGCCGTGCCGGCGCCGCCCGCGAGCGCCGAACCCGTCGCCCGAACCTGGCGGGTCGACCCGTCGACCGGCGACGCCTGGCCGGCACGGCCGGGGCGCGACCCGACGCCCCGGGCACTCCGTGCCCCGGCGACGGCGCCGGACCGGTCGGTGGTGATCCGGGTCGAGGACGACGGCACCTCGCGTGTGCTCCAGGTGTCGCACGTGGTGTGGCGGGAGACGTCCGACCTGACGCCGGACGGGCCGCCCGTCGTACGGCAGGTGAATCCCTCGCGGGGCGACGACTACCGGCTGTCGGTGAGCTGCTCCGGGGACGGATCGATCGCCGTGCAGCTGTCCGGCACCGGGACCGGCGACGCGCGGCGGTTCCTCCGCTGCGGCGGGCGACTGGAGCTGCCCTTCCTGGGCGGCACCGGCGCGCCGGTGCTGGTGCGGTTCACCGGTGTACGCGGCCGGGCCGAGCTGGACGCCCGGCTCGAAGCGCTCTACTGACAGCTGTCGCGCGCCGGGCACCGGCAGCTCCCGCCTCCTCGGGCCGGCGGCTCGGCCGCCCAGCCGGCGCTCCCGGACCGGCCTGTCAGCTGCCCAGCCGGGCCAGGTCGGCGCCGTAGTCCGACAGCGGGCCCAGCTCCGGCACCACACGGACCAGCGAGCCCTGTCGATTCACGAGCAGCGCGGCGGCGGTGCCGGGGTGGGCGGACAGGTGCAGGTAGGAGCGCAGACCGCCGGCCGGGTCGCCGAGCGGGCGTACCCCGGGGACGCTCGCGGGCCCGGCGCTGCGGCCCTCGGTCACGGTGACCACAGTGACGCCGGGCGGCGCGGCGCGCGCCGCGGTGCCGACCTGTTCGGCGCAGGCGCAGGCGTCGACCAGGATGATCATGGCGGGCAGCAGGCTGCGCAGCGGTACCGGCGTGTCGTCCGCGCCGACCAGGTCCAGCGCGGGCAGCGGGCCGACCGGTTGCGGCGCGGTGGTGGAGCGGGGGAGCACCGTCGGCGCGCCGGACCGCGTGGTGGTGCGCGGCCAGGTGACGGCGGCCAGCCCGGCGAGTGTGACGAGCACCGACACGAGCAGGATCAGCACCGGCAGCCCGAGGCGGGCCGGAACGGTACGCCGGCCGGAGCCCTGCCGCGCGCGGCGCAGCTCCCGGCGGACCTGCCGGGCCTCGTCGGCGAGCGCCGAGGCGTCGTCCGGGACGACCACCCGGCCCCACTCCGGAGGCAGGCCGGGCAGCCCGTCCGGCGGCCCCTGGCCGTCAGCGTCAGGCACGCCCATCGGACCCCCAGGAACGTCTCGGTGAGCGGACGTCACGTCCCTCACCAGCGTCCCGCACCGACCGCCGTAACGCCACACCTGGGCGCGGACGGACTTGCGGAGCTACCATGGAAGGAGCGCATTGCCCTAGATCTGGACGCTCCCGTCACCCCTTACCGGGTTGTCACGTGTTCCTCACGGAGCGTGTCGAAAGCATCGGTTTGACCGCCTGTCAAGCTGAAGAAATACCTCTCACAGGGCCCCTGAGCTGCGCCAACGATCAGGACAGCGGTGAGACATCGGTGCCTGAGCGTGTTACCCTAGACACAGCGAAAGGGGTTTCGAACCTATGGTTTTCAGTGTCGGCGAGACCGTTGTTTACCCCCACCACGGGGCCGCACTCATCGAGGCAATCGAGACTCGGGTCATCAAGGGCGAGCCCAGGGAATACCTCGTCCTGAGGGTCGCACAGGGTGACCTGACGGTCCGGGTGCCCGCCGAGAACGCCGAGATCGTGGGTGTGCGCGAAGTGGTTGGCGAAGAGGGCCTGGGCAAGGTCTTCGACGTGCTCCGTGCACCGCACACCGAGGAGCCGACCAACTGGTCGCGGCGTTACAAGGCGAATCTGGAGAAGCTGGCCTCCGGTAACCCGCTGAAGGTGGCCGAGGTCGTCCGCGACCTGTGGCGCCGGGAGCGGGAGCGGGGCCTGTCGGCGGGCGAGAAGCGGATGCTCGCCAAGGCCCGTGACATCCTCGTCGGCGAGGTCGCGCTGGCGGAGAAGAGCACCAAGGACGAGGCCGAGACGCTGCTCGACAAGGTGCTGACCGAGGCCTGATCCACGCCTCTGCCTCTACCCACCCCGCAGCGAACGAATCCGAGGACCGCGACGTGACCGCGCAGCTCAATCCGCGCGGTGACGTCGCGGTCCTCGTTCCTGCGGCAGGTGCCGGGATACGCCTCGGACCTGGCGCCCCGAAGGCGCTCCGGCTGCTCGCCGGTGAGCCGCTGCTCGTACACGCGGTCCGCCGGATCGCCGCCGCGCCCTCCGTGCACACGATCGTGGTGGCCGCGCCGGCGACCGAGGTCGAGGCGGTACGCGCGATGCTCGCCCCCGTCGCCCCGGTGACTGTGGTGCCCGGAGGCGCCGAACGCCAGGAGTCGGTGGCGGCGGCACTCGCGGCAGTACCCGGCGGTCCGGAGATCGTCCTGGTGCACGACGCGGCCCGCGCGCTCACCCCGGCCCACCTGGTCGAGTCGGTGGCCGCGGCGGTCCGCGACGGGCACGACGCGGTGATCCCGGTACTGCCGGTGGTCGACACGATCAAGGAGGTCGACGCGACCGAGCGGGTGCTCGGCACAGTCGACAGGTCCGCGCTGCGGGCGGTGCAGACGCCGCAGGGCTTCCGCCGGTCGGTGCTGGTCGCGACCCATCGGTCGGCGGGTGACGCGCTGACCGACGACGCCGGGTTGATCGAGAAGCAGGGCGGCGCGGTCATGTGCGTGTCCGGCTCCGAGTTGGCCCTGAAGATCACCCGCCCGTTCGACCTCGCCTTGGCCGAACACCTCCTGACCACAGGCGCCTGACGCGCCGCCCGCGCGGCACGCGGGCTTCGAGATCTTGGTACGAAACGGCCCTCATGGGGGCCCTTTGCTACCAAGATCTCTCCCGAGGTGTGCGTACCCTCTGGTCATGATCGTTCCTCGGGTGGCTGTCGGCACCGACGTGCACGCGTTCGCGGCCGGGCGGCCCTGCTGGGTCGCGGGCCTGCACTGGCCGGACCAGGACGGCCTGGCCGGTCACTCCGACGCCGACGTTGCCGCGCACGCCGCCTGCAACGCCCTGCTCTCCGCTGCCGGTCTCGGCGACCTGGGCGCGAACTTCGGCGTGGACCAGCCGGAGTGGGCCGGTGCCTCCGGGGTGGCGCTGCTGACCGAGAGCGCACGCCGGGTACGGGCGGCGGGCTTCCAGATCGGCAACGTGTCGGTGCAGGTCGTCGGCAACCGCCCCAAGATCGGGCCGCGCCGGGAGGAGGCGCAGCGGGTGCTCTCCGAGGCGGTGGGCGCGCCGGTGACCGTCTCCGCGGCCACCACCGACGGCCTCGGCTTCACCGGGCGCGGGGAAGGGCTGGCCGGGATCGCGGTGGCCCTGATCTACGAGGCTCCGGCCGGCTGACGCGGTGACCGGGGACGCCGGCCACCGCGTCACCCGATCAGTCGACGTCGGTGCAGACGTTGTGAGTAGTGCCGTGGAGCATCGTGATCGTCTTGTCGTAGGTGGGGGAGAACTCCACCCGGAACCGGCCGTCGACGATCCACAGCCCCTTCGGCAGGGTGCCGGCGTTCTCCCGGAAGCCGAGCAGCACCGGCCCGGTCACGTACCAGGTCATCGAGCCGTCCGTGCGGTAGACGACGAGGGCGGTGCCGCTCGCGTCCGCCGTCGAGGTGGCGCCGGTCTCCAGGTTCGTCACCCGGTTGATCAGAGCGCCGGTGAACAACTCCCGCTTCGGCGCGCCGTCCGGGTAGGTCTCGATCGTCAGCTTCCGCACCTCGTCCACGATCGGCTCGACCCGTACCGCGAACTCGCATCGCGCGCCCGCTGGCATCTCGAACGGCGCCTGGGGCGCCGGTTCCCAGGCACCCGGGGCGGGATGCATGTTCCTGGACGAGAGCGGGCTGCGCCGGTGGTGCAGTCTGGGGACGTGTGGCGGCCGGGCGGGCGTGTCCTGCCGGAGTGCCTGACGCCGGGCACCCTCGGCGCGCGGTGGGTCCGGGCGGATACGCTCGCCGGGATGCCGAGTGACGCCGCCCCCGACCAGTCCGCCGCCGACGGTTACCTGCAACGCGCCCACCTGCTCGCCGAGCTGGGGCGCTACGACGAGGGGATCGGCGAACTCACCGCGCTGATCGCGACCGAGCCGGCGCACGTGCCCGCGTTGACCATGCTGGCCCGGATGCACCTGGCCGCCGACCGGCCATCCGAGGCGCTCGCCGCCGCCGAGGCCGCGGTGGCCGCCGCCGGCGGCGCGTCCGTTCCGGAGCCGCCCGCCTTCGGGACGCTCGCCGCGGAGACGCCCACCCGCGACGTGCCGGGCGCCGTGCCGCCTGCTGCCGGAGCCGCCGCCGACGAGGCGTCCGCCCAGGAGGCGGCCGGCGCGGAGACGCCCGTCGCCGGGGCGGTCGTGCCGGCGCTCGTGGCGCGCGGGTTCGCGCTGCTCGACCTCGAACGCTGGAAGCCCGCCGCCGCCACCGCCGACGAGATCCTGGCGCGTGCGCCGGGTGACGCGTACGCGCAGCGCAGTGCCGCCGCCGTCCTCTCCGCGTCGCGCAACGGGCAGGCGGCGCTGGACGCGGCGTGGCGGGGTGTGGAGCTGTCGCCGGACGAGCCGGAGGCGCACCTGGTGCTGGGCCTGGTCGCGGTGCGGCTGCAACTGTTCGATCTGGCCGAGCGGGCCTACCGGGAGGCGCTGCGGCTGGACCCAGGGCTGGGCGAGGCGGGGCAGGACATGGGCGTGGCCCGGCTGGAACGACGCCGGTACGCCGAGACGCTGGAACACCTGACCGCGATGGCCGATCTGCCGGTGGCCCGTCCCGACCCGGTCCGGACCGTGGACGCCGGCATCCGGCGTCTCCTGCTGTCGGTGGCCGGGTTGTCCCTGATCGCGAGTGTGCTGGTCGCGGCGCTGGCCCCGGCCTCGCCGGGTGCGTCCCGGCTGTTCGCGGTGCTGGCGGTGGCCGGGGTGGCGGTGCTGCTGCGGCGCCCGGCGACGTGGCAGCCCGGCCTGCGGGAGGCGATGTCGCGCGGCCTGGTCGTCCCGGTCTACGCGGCCGCCGCCGCGGTGGTGCTGTTGCTCGTTTACGCGCTGGTCGGCGGCCCGTTGCCGCTGGTCGGGGCGATCACCGCGTCGGTGGTGGCCGGATTCACCGCGTTCGCTCGCCGGTGAGAGGGTAGGAGGACCGGAAACACCGGCTGAAGGAAGCGGGAATCAGTGCTCACCGTCAATGCCTACGCGGCGACGTCCGCGACCGAACCGCTCGCCCTGACCACGATCGAGCGGCGGGATCTCGGACCGGACGACGTTCTCATCGACATCAAGTTCTCCGGCATCTGCCACTCCGACATCCACACCGCGCGCAGCGAGTGGGGTCCGACCCGCTACCCGATCGTGGTGGGTCACGAGATCGCGGGCGTGGTGCGTGAGGTCGGCTCCGCGGTGACGAAGTTCGCCGTCGGCGACCGGGTCGGCGTCGGCTGCCTGGTCGACTCCTGCCGGGAGTGCGACAACTGCCGCAAGGGCCTGGAGCAGTACTGCCTGAAGGGCAGCACCGGCACGTACGGCGGGGTGGGCCGGGACGGCGAGCCGACCCAGGGCGGCTACTCGCAGGCCATCGTGGTCACCGAGGACTTCGTGCTGCGCATCCCGGACGGCATCGAGCTGGACGCCGCCGCCCCGCTGCTCTGCGCCGGCATCACCACGTACTCGCCGCTGCGGCACTGGAACGCCGGGCCGGGTCGCCGGGTCGCGGTGATCGGCATGGGCGGTCTCGGCCACATGGCCGTGAAGCTGGCCCACGCGATGGGCGCCGAGGTGACCGTGCTGTCGCAGTCGCTGAAGAAGCGGGAGGACGGGCTGCGGCTCGGCGCCGACCACTACTACGCGACCTCCGACGAGGACACGTTCACCGAGCTGGCCGGCTCGTTCGACCTGATCATCAACACGGTGAGCGCGACCCTCGACATGGACGCGTACCTGCGGCTGCTCGCCGTGGACGGGACGCTGGTCAACGTGGGCGCTCCGGAGAAGCCGCTGTCGGTGCACGCGTTCTCGCTGATCCCGGCCCGGCGGTCGTTCGCCGGGTCGAACATCGGCGGCATCGCGGAGACCCAGGAGATGCTCGACTTCTGCGCCGAGCACGGGCTGGGCGCCGAGATCGAGGTGATTCCGGCCGAGAAGATCAACGAGGCGTACGAGCGGGTGCTCGCCTCCGACGTGCGCTACCGCTTCGTCATCGACGCGTCCACGTTCTGACGACCGCGTGCGAAGGGGCCGCGTCCGTGCCGGGCGCGGCCCCTTCTCGCGTACGTCAGGACTTGCGCGCCCAGGTCCAGGCGTAGCCGTCGTCCTCGCAGCCGGCGGCCGCGTCGCAGAGGTCGAGCGGGCGGAACGTGTCCACCATGACCGCCAGCTCGTCGAAGAACTCCGCACCGATCGACCGCTCGGCCGCGCCCGGCTGGGGGCCGTGGGTGAAGCCGGACGGGTGCAGCGAGATCGAGCCCTGCTCGATGCCGGAGCCGCGCCGGGCCTCGTAGTTGCCGCCGGTGTAGAACAGCATCTCGTCGGAGTCGACGTTGTGGTGGTTGTACGGCACCGGGATGGCGGCCGGGTGGTAGTCCACCTTGCGCGGCACGAACGAGCAGATCACGAAGTTCGGGCCCTGGAACGTCTGGTGCACGGGCGGGGGCTGGTGGATCCGCCCGGTGATCGGCTCGAAGTCGTGGATGGAGAACGCCCACGGGTACATGTGCCCGTCCCAGCCCACCACGTCGAACGGGTGGTTGGCGTAGACGTACCTCGTCCACCCGCGGCGGTGCTTGACGAGCACCTCCACCTCCTCGCCGTCGACGAGCAGCGGCGTGTCCGGTCCGCGGACGTCGCGCTCGCAGTAGGGCGCGTGCTCCAGGAACTGGCCGCGTACGGAGAGGTAGCGCTTGGGCGGCCCGATGTGGCCGGACGCCTCGACGGCGAGCAGCCGGGTCGGCTCGTCGCCGGTGGGCACGAGGCGGTGGATGGTCGAGGTGGGGATGACGACGTAGTCGCCCGCGACCGCGTCGAGCACGCCGAACGGCGACTCGACCCGCATCGACCCGGCCTCCAGGTAGAGGCAGTGGTCGCCGGTGGCGTCGCGGAACAGCGGCGACGGCCGGTCGGCGAGCACGTACGCGATGCGTACGTCGTCGTTGGCGAGCAGGTACTGACGGCCGAGCACCGGGTCCGCGCCGGTGCCGTCGAGCTTGTGCGTGCGCAGGTGGCGCGGCTTGAGCGGCAGGTTGGGCACGCGGGTGACTGTGGGCGGGGCGTACTCCTCGGCGGCGAGGATCGCGGTCGGCGCGTGCCGGTGGTAGAGCAGCGACGAGTCGGAGGAGAAACCCTCCTGGCCGACCAGTTCCTCCACGTAGAGAGTGCCGTCGGGCTGGCGGAACTGGGTGTGGCGCTTGCGCGGCACGTCGCCGACGCTGCGGTAGTACGGCATCTCGCCTCCCGATATGTCCCGTTCTCCGGCCGGTGGCGTCCGATAATCGGACGCTGTTGTCCGTTCCTCGTAGCGTCCCGTACATTCTTGTCTCGTGTCAACGCAGGTGCCCCGCCTCCTCTCCGGCCTGGTGGACGACGCCGCGGTCTTCCCGCCCGGCAACGCCGCGCTGCCCGACGCGGTGACCGCGCACCGCACCCACCGAACCGCGTGGTACGCGGACATGGTCGGCCCGCTGCTGCTGCCCGCCTCGGAGATCCAGCGCGGGTCGCTGAGCGGCCTGGTGGACCCGGCCGAGGGCCTGGTGATCGGGCTGATCGGCGACACCGGCCTGGACCAGCTCCCGCAGGCGCTGGACGCGCTCGCGCCCGACGGGGTGACCGCCCGGCAGGTCGAGGCGCCGGTCGCCAAGCGCGGCGAGGACCCGCAACCCGGGCTGTCCGAGCTGATGACGCTCGCCGGCCGGCTCGACGGCGCCGCCGTGTACGCGGAGATCCCGCTGACCTTCGGCCTGATGGGCGCGCTCGACACGCTCGCCGAGGCACGCGCCGCCGGGCTGCCGGTGGCGGCCAAGTTCCGCACCGGCGGGCTCGCCGCGGAACTGTTCCCCACCCCGGTCGAGCTGGCCGCGGTGATCTGCGCGTGCCGGGACCGTAAGCTGCCGTTCAAGCTCACCGCCGGGCTGCACCACGCGATCCGGCACCGCGACCCGGAGACCGGCTTCAACCACCACGGTTTCGTCAACGTGCTTGGTGCCACGCTCGCCGCCGTCGGGGGCGCCGAGGTGGACGGCGTGGCCGAGCTGCTCGCCGCCACCGACCCGGTACGCGTGGTCGAGCCGGCCCGGGCGCACCGCGACGCCGAGCGCCCGCTCTGGGTCGGGTACGGCTCGTGCAGCATCTCCGAACCACTTACCGATCTGATCCGGCTGGGGCTGGTGAACGGAGGCTTTGAGGCATGAGCGAACGCACCGAGCGGAGCGAGGGCCGTGAGGGCATGCCCGGCCTGCACCGCATGAGCGAACGCACCGAGCGGAGCGAGGGCCGTGAGGGCATGCCCGGTCGGCACGGCATGAGCTGGGTTCCGGGTGTGGCAGGGTCGCCGTACGGGGTCACGAACCTGCCGTACGGCGTGTTCCGGCACGGCGAGGGCGAGCCGCGCGTCGGCGTCCGCATCGGTGACTTCGCGCTGGACCTGGCCGGCGCGGAGGCCGCCGGTCTGGTGCTGGCCGGCGGCGCGCTGGGCCGGCCGACGCTCAACGCCTTCATGGCGCTCGGCCGCCCGCAGTGGACGGCGGTCCGGCAGCGGGTCGTCGAGCTGCTCACCGAGCCGGAGCACCGGGCGGCGGTCGAGCCGCTGCTGGTGCCGCTGCGCGAGGTCGAGATGGCGCTGCCGTTCGAGGTGGCCGACTACGTCGACTTCTACTCCTCCGAGCACCACGCCTCGAACGTCGGGCAGATCTTCCGGCCCGGCCAGCCGCCGCTGCTGCCGAACTGGAAGCACGTGCCGATCGGCTACCACGGCCGGGCCGGCACCGTGGTCGTCTCCGGCACCCCGGTGACCCGCCCGACCGGCCAGCGGGCCAGCGCGCAGGGCCCGACCACCGGCGCCTCGGTCCGGCTGGACATCGAGGCCGAGGTGGGCTTCGTGGTGGGCGTGCCGAGCCGGCTCGGCGAGCGGGTGCCGGTTGCCGACTTCGCCGACCACGTCTTCGGCGTGGTGCTCGTCAACGACTGGTCGGCCCGGGACATCCAGGCGTGGGAGTACCAGCCGCTCGGGCCGTTCCTCGGCAAGTCGTTCGCCACCTCCGTCTCGGCCTGGGTGACGCCGCTGGAGGCGCTGTCCGACGCGTTCGTGCCCGCGCCGGACCAGGACCCGCCGGTGCAGGACTACCTGCGCGACACCCCGCGCCTCGGGCTGGACCTGACGTTGTCGGTCGAGTGGAACGGCGAGCGGGTCGCCGAGCCGCCGTTCGCCGGCATGTACTGGACCCCGGCCCAGCAGCTCGCGCACCTCACCGTCAACGGCGCGTCGCTGCGTACCGGCGACCTCTACGCCTCCGGCACCGTCTCCGGTCCGGAGCGCGGCCAGGTCGGTTCGTTCCTGGAGCTGACCTGGGGCGGATCCGAGCCGGTCAAGTTCGCCGACGGCAGCGAGCGGACGTTCCTGGAGGACGGCGACACGGTGACGATCACCGCCACCGCGCCCGGCCCGGACGGCACCGCAGTCGCGTTGGGCGAGGTCACCGGGACGATCCTCCCGGCTCGCTGAGATCCGACCTTCCGAACCGGCCCCGGTCGCACCCGATGTGCGACCGGGGCCGTTTCCTTCGGCGTTGATCGCTCCGGATCACCTACGCCCCGGCCGGTGGCTCCCGGTCGAGCCGGGAGCCGCCCGCGGTGCCGGGCCGGGGCGTACCCGCGGAAGCCGAAACAGGAAGGACCGAGCATGACCGAGTTGACCGGTGCCGTCTGGCGCACCAGCAGCCGCTCGAACGATCAGGGTCTCTGCGTCGAGGTGGCGACGAACGTGGTCGCCGAGCACGGCGTGGTGGGCGTACGCGACTCGAAGGACCCGGACGGTCCGGCGCTCGCGGTGAGCCCGCCGGGCTGGGCCGCGTTCGTCACCGCGCTGCGGGGCGGCACGCTCCGCGGCTGACCGCCCTCGCGCCACACCGGTGCCCCGGCGGGGGCACCGGTAGTGGAAATGTCACCGGGAGGCTCCCCGTTTCCGGTCACGGCCCGTACCGTGTACGACACGGGAGGTGCCATGTCGACGGTGACGGTTTCCGCATTCATCGAAGCGCAGGACGCCGATCTGTGGCGGCTGCTCACCGACCTCCCGGCCCGCGCCGACTGGCTCTCGGCGGTGGACGCGGTCGAGGTCCTCGGCACCGGCGGGTTCGGGCCGGGCACCGTGTGGCGGGAGACCCGCGTCCGGCCGGACGGCGGTACCGAACCGGAGGAGTTCGAGGTGATCGAGGCGGTCGCGCCCGGCCGCCTGGTGCTCGGGTCGCGCGGTGCCGGCGCCGACTACCGGATCACCTGGACGCTGCGCACCGTCGAGCGGCGGCGGCGCGGCTGCACCGAGGTCACCGTCGAGCAGGAGGCGGTGCCGACCCGGGCGTACGGGCGGGTGCTGGCCCTGATCCTCGGTGGCCTGGCCGCCCGCGCGGTCGAGGGCGCGCTCCGGCGCGACCTGGCCGACCTGGCGCTGGCCGCCGGTTCCGCCCGATCCACCGAGGCCGCCTGAGTCGACCCGGCCGCTCCCCGTACCCGGCCCGCACGCGGCCGGTAGGGTGCCGGGGCGGAGGTGACGGATGGCGAAGGCCGCGAGGCGGCGGGCCGTGGTGGCGCTGGTGGCGGTGCTCGCCGTCGCGGCGTCGGTCGCCGTGGTCGTCCGGGTGCTGGCGCCCGCCGAGGTCGACACCCCGGCCCGGAAGCCCTACCCGGCGGCGCCCGCGCCGACCGCCGGGGTGCTCGCGCGGCTGCCGGTGGCACCCCTCGTCGTGGACGGCCGGCTCCGCGTCTACGCGGGCACCCGTCAGGTGTACGCGGACCAGCCGGTCACCGGACGGCACCGGGTCACCCCGTTCTGGTCCTTCCGCCGCTGGCCGGCGACGCTGGTCGGAGTGCTCGCCGAGGGCACTACGGTGGTCAGCCGCTGGTCCGACGGGAAGCTGGTGGCGCTCGACGCGCGTACCGGACGGGTGGCCTGGCGGGCCGACGGCCCGCAGCCGGGGTCGGTGCCGGAGCCGCGACGCACCTTCGCCGCCACGGTCTGGGATCCGGCCGGACTGCACGTGGCGCGCACGTCCGAGGGGCGGGCCGTGCTGCTCGCGACCGGTCCGGGCGGCATCGGCGGGTACGACCTCACCGACGGCCGCCGGCTCTGGCGCGCGGACGTGAGCAGGGGTTGCCGGTCCGACGTGGGCACGACCGCCAGCGGTGAGCTGGTCGGCGTGGACAGCTGCGACGGCCCGGCCGCGGTCGAGCTGCGGGACGCGGCGACCGGTGCGGTGCGGACCCGCTGGCGGCCGCCGGACGCGCCGGAACAGCTCGTCGTCACGCCGGTGGGCTGCCGCGACGGGCACTCCGGTTGCCGCGGGCTGCGTACCGCCGGGCCGGACGGCGCGGGCAGCCGGGGCTGGCTGGTGACCGACCCGGGTGAGCCGGCCGCCGCGCCGGGCCTGGACCACCCGGACACGGTGCTCGACGGTGAGCGGGCGGTGGACACGTCCGGCCCGGTGGTGGTCGGGCGCTCGGCGCGTACCGGCGAGGAGCTGTGGCGCCGGGCGGACATCCATCCGGCCCGGGTGCTCGCGACCGAGCCGGGGCGGGTGCACCTGCTGACCGACCGGCGGGAACTGATCACCGTCGACCCGCTCACCGGTACGACCCGGTCGGGTTTCGTGCTCGACCTGGGCCGGGACGGGATCGGCTGGCGGCCGGGCCGGGCGTACGCGGTGGACGGCTACGTCGCTGTGGAGCGGCTGCGGGAGCAGGCCGCTCCGGAGGACGACGACCAGGGCTACTTCCTGATGGCCGAGCCGGTGTTGCTGGCGGTGACCTGATCTGGCGAGTCAAGCCTAAAAACGGACAAAAGCACCTATAGTGCTCTTGTCTGATCGGTCGGACGAAGACGCCCGGCGCCGGTCCGTAGGGGGTTGACGGACCGGCGCCGGGCGCGTCCGGTCAGGCCAGAGCGGCCTCGGCGGCGGCCAGGAACGCGTCGTTCTCGGCCGGGGTGCCGATGGTGACCCGGACGCCGTCGCCCGGGAACGGGCGCACGATCACGCCACGCGCCTCGCACGCCCGGCCGAACTCCACCGCCCGGTCGCCCAGCGGCAGCCAGACGAAGTTGGCCTGGCTGTCCGGCACGTCCGGGACGAACTTGCGCAGCGCCTCGGTGACCCGGTTCCGCTCGGCCACGACCAGCGCGCAGCGCCGCTCCACCTCGTCGGCCTGCGCGAGCGCGGCCAGCGCGCCGGCCTGGGCGGCCATGCTGGTGGAGAACGGGGTGACCACCTTGCGCACTGCGGCGGCCACCTCCGGCGCCGCGACCAGCCAGCCGATCCGCAGACCGGCCAGGCCCCACGCCTTGGACAGCGTGCGCAGCACCGCCACGTTCGGCCGGTCCAGGTAGGTCAGGCCGTCCGGCACCTCGGGGTCGGTGACGAACTCCCGGTACGCCTCGTCGATCACCACGAGCACGTCGTCCGGCATCGCGTCGAGGAACCGGTCCAGCTCGGCCCGGCGCACCGCCGTACCGGTGGGGTTGTTCGGGTTGCAGACCAGGACCATCCGGGTCCGGTCGGTCACCGCCGCCGCCATCGCGTCCAGGTCGTGGCAGTGGCCGGCGTCGTTCGGCACCCGCACGCTTGTCGCGCCGCTGGTCGCCGCGATGATCGGGTACGCCTCGAAGGAGCGCCACGAGTAGAGCAGCTCGTCACCGGGCAGGCAGGTGGCGCGGACCAGGTGCTCGGCCAGCGCCACCGAACCGCAGCCGGTGGCGATCCGGTCGGCGTCCACGCCGTACCGCTCGGCGAGCGCCTGGCGCAGCGCCACCACGCCCATGTCCGGGTAGCGGTGCGAACCGGCGACCGCCTCGGCGACCGCCTCCACCACACCCGGCAGCGGGCCGTACGGCACCTCGTTGCTGGCCAGCTTGATCGCCTCGGCCAGGCCCAGCTCCCGGGCCAGGTCGGCGGGGCTGCGGCCGGGCACGTAGTTGGGCAGCGCGTCCAGGTCGGCGCGGGTGAGCCGCGGCGCAGGCTGGTGGCGTCCGGTCTCGGTCATGGGGTGTCTCCCGGGGTGTCGGCGCTCTCGGGCGGGGTGGTACCGGTGTCACGTTTGCGGGGGAGCTGGACCACCACCGTCTGCGCCCGCTTGTCGTGCAGGGCCTGGCGCAGCGGGTGGTCGAACAGGGGCGAGATCGCGTCGATGAGCTGGAGCAGCAGACCCAGCCCGCAGCAGTACCAGAGCAGCGTCGGCAGGCCGAGCGTGCTCCAGCGCCGGGTGGCCCGGCCGAAGCCGAGCGGCTGGTCCGCCTCGACCGGCAGCGCGCGAATGCCCATCAGCCGCTTGCCGAAGGTCTGACCGCGCGCCGCCATCGACGGCACCTCGTACGCGTACCAGAGCGCGGTGGCGATCACGAGAATGGCGATCTGGAGGCCGCCGGCCTGGTCGTCGATCTGGGGCAGCCCTTCGGTGGACGTGTCGCCGTTGAGCGCCCGGCGCACCGATTCACGCAGGTACGGGGAGACGGCCTCGACGTAGCGCCAGACGAACCAGCCGTTGACAACGGCGTTGAGCAGGAACACCACGCCGAAGTCGATCAGGCGCGCGACCAGCCGGGCGCCGTACGACGCCAGCGGCAGTCCGTGTGGGCGGGGGATCGGCTGTGCGCCCGGCCAGTGCGGGTACGGCCAGCCCGGCGGCGGTCCCTGCATGCCCGGCCCGGCCTGTCCCGGCTGCCCGGGCTGACCCGGCTGACCCGGCCACGGGTTCGGTTGACCCGGCTGTCCCGGCCACGGGCCGGCCTGGCCGGGCTGACCCGGTTGTCCCGGCTGTCCCGGCCACGGGCCCGGCCGGCCGGGCGCGCCGGACGTCGGGGTCGCGTCGGGACGGCCGCCCGGGCCGGCGGCCTGCTGTTCGGTGGCCGGCGCGGGCTCCGGTTCGGGGGGCGGCGGGCCGTCGGGCGGGGTGACGTCGACCGGGATCGGCGCGCCGATCCAGCCCTCGCCGTCCCACCACCTGCGGGTCTCCGTGTCGGCGGGGTCGACGTACCAGCCGGGTTCCAAACTCACGATGCCGTCCTAGTTCCCGACTGCGGGGCTCGCAGACCCGGCTCACTCCTCGCGCTCACGGGCCAACCTTAACGACGACCGTACCGGCGAACTTGTCGTGGAGGCACTGCTGCCAGGGCTTGTCCCACAGTTGCCAGAAACCGTCGAGGTAGCTGAGGAACGGCACGAACATCCCGCCGGCGAACTCGACGGCCCAGCGCTTGCCGAGCATGCCCCGGGTCAGTGCGGCGTCCGGCTGCACCGGCACGATCCGCAGCTTCATCACCTTCTTGCCGAGCGTCTGCCCGGTCCGGCGGGCGTACTCGACGTGGTAGACCCAGTAGAAGGCGAGCATCAGCAGCAGAACCCCGAGCTCGGCGGCGAGCAGCGGCAGGAACACGCTCGTCCAGACCTCGACCGCGTCGGGACCGTTCGGGCCGGCCTGCTCGATCTCGTCGATCATCTGGAAGAAGACGAGGAAGAACACCGGCACGAACAGCGCCATCGTCACCGCCATGGCGACGGCGGTGTCGATCAGGTAGGCGAGCAACCGGTCGCCGAAGCCCGCCAGCGGCTGCCCGTTCGGCGCCACCGGGGGCGGGACGGGCGCCGGGGCGTACC
>NZ_LEKG01000104.1:0-25578 GCF_001029515.1 Micromonospora sp. RV43
GGCGTCAGCTGGTGGGGTTGGGTGAGGAGGAGGTGCGGCGGCTGCGGGGCCGGGACATGGCGATGATCTTCCAGGATCCGTTGTCGGCGTTGCACCCCTACTACTCGGTGGGGAAGCAGATCGCTGAGGCGTACCGGGTGCATCATCCGAAGGCCGGCAGACGCGAGGCCCGCAGCCGGGCGGTGGACATGCTGGGCCGGGTGGGGATTCCGCAGCCGGCGCGGCGGTTCGATCAGTATCCGCATGAGTTCTCGGGTGGGATGCGGCAGCGGGCGATGATCGCGATGGCGTTGGTTAATGATCCGGATCTGCTGATCGCGGATGAGCCGACGACGGCCCTGGACGTGACGGTGCAGGCGCAGATCCTGGATCTGCTTGCCGATTTGCAGGAGGAGTTCCGGTCGGCGATCGTGTTGATCACCCATGACCTGGGTGTGGTGTCGCAGGTGGCTGATGACGTGTTGGTGATGTATGCGGGCCGGGCGGTGGAGCACGGGAGTGTGGAGCGGGTGTTGCGGGCGCCGCAGCATCCGTACACGTGGGGGTTGTTGTCGAGCGTGCCGTCGTTGCACGGTGACGCGGACGCGGACCTGTTGCCGATTCCGGGTAACCCGCCGTCGTTGATCAACCTGCCGTTGGGGTGTGCGTTTCATCCGCGGTGCCGGTGGGCCGACGTGAACGGCGACCGGTCCCGCGCCGAGGTGCCCGAGCTGCGGGAGGCCGGAGCGCCGGGTCACCTGGTCGCCTGCCATCTGTCGGCGGGGGACCGGGAGCGGATCTACCGCGACGAGGTAGCCCAGGTGGGGGTGGCCCGATGAGCACCGAGACCGAGCCGCTGCTGTCGGTACGCGGCCTGACCAAACACTTCCCCGTCCGGCAGGGCCTGCGCACCACGGGTGCGGTGCGGGCGGTGGACGGGCTGGACTTCGACGTGCGCCCCGGCGAGACCCTCGGGCTGGTGGGGGAGTCGGGGTGCGGGAAGACCACGACCGGGCGGATGCTCGTGCGGCTGTTGGAGCCCACCGCCGGGTCGATCACCTTCGCGGGGCGGGACATCACCCACGCGAAACGTGGTGAGCTGCGCGGGTTGCGGCAGGACCTGCAGATCATCTTCCAGGACCCGTACGCGTCGCTGAACCCCCGCCACACCGTCGGGCGGATCGTGGCCATGCCGTTGCAGGTCAACCGCATCACCCCACCCGGCGGCGTCAAGAAGCGGGTCCAGGAGCTGCTGGAACTCGTGGGCCTGAATCCGGAGCACTACAACAGGTATCCGCACGAGTTCTCCGGCGGGCAACGCCAGCGCATCGGCATCGCCCGCGCCCTCGCCCTCAAACCCAAACTCATCGTCGCCGACGAACCCGTCTCCGCCCTCGACGTGTCGATCCAGGCGCAGGTCATCAACCTGCTGCGCAGCCTGCAACGCGACCTGGACCTGGCGTTCGTGTTCATCGCCCACGACCTCGCCGTCGTGCGGCACTTCTGCCACCGCGTCGCCGTCATGTACCTCGGCAAGATCGTCGAGATCGGCGACCGCGACGATATCTACACGCGGCCGCAGCACCCGTACACCCGGGCGTTGCTGTCGGCGATCCCGGACGTCACCACGCTCGGGCCCGCCGGACGGATCCGTCTCACCGGAGACGTGCCCACGCCACTCAACCCGCCGTCGGGCTGCCGCTTCCGTACCCGCTGCTGGAAGGCCACCGACCGGTGCGCCACCGAAGAACCGGCGCTCGTCACCCGGGACGACGGCCGGCAGCTCGCCGCCTGCCACTACCCGGAGAGCGGACCGGTCGGCGTGCCGACCGGCGAACCCGTGGAGGTGTCCCAATGAGCCTGTCGCCGGTCGAGGGCGTCGCGCTCGCCGAGATCGAGTCGCCCGGCGAGGGCGACGAGAGCGGTAAGAAGGAGTTCGTCGGCCGGTCACCCGGCCAGCTCGCCCTCGCGCGGCTCAAGCGGGACCGCACCGCGCTGATCAGCGGCGGCCTGCTGGCGTTCTTCATGCTCGTCGCGCTCGCCGTGCCGCTCATCGAGGCGCTGTACGGGGTAGGGCCGAAGGAGCAGTTCCAGAGCCGCCTCGACGGCTACGGCATGCCGTTGGGCTACGCCGGCGGCGTGACCGGTGAGCACTGGTTCGGCCTGGAACCCGGTCTCGGCCGGGACATCTTCATCCGGATGGTGCACGGGCTGCGGACGTCGCTGTTCATCGCGTTCGCGGCGGCCGTGCTGACCGCGGTGATCGGTGTGACGCTCGGGACGCTCGCCGGTTACCTGGGCGGCTGGCTGGACACGGTGATCAACTGGATCACCGACCTGACCCTGGCCATGCCGTTCCTGATCATCGCGCTGGCCCTGATGCCGACCGTCGCGCTGCGCTTCTACGGACAGCGCGAGGCCGTGCCGGCGTACTTCCAGATCGGTGTGCTCATCGCGATCTTCGCCCTGTTCGGCTGGACCGGTACGGCCCGGCTGGTCCGGGGTCAGATCATCGCGCTGCGCGAACGCGAGTTCGTGGAGGCGGCGCGGGCCAGCGGCGCGGGCCTCGGGCACATGCTGTTCCGCCAGTTGCTGCCGAACGCCTGGGCGCCGATCCTGGTCGCCTTCTCGCTGGCGGTGCCGCAGTACATCACCAGCGAGGCCGCGTTGTCGTTCATCGGCGTCGGCCTCACCGACGAGACGCCGAGCTTCGGCCGCATGATCTACCGCAGTCTCGACTACCTGCAGACCGACCCGGCGTACGTCTTCTTCCCGGGCATCACCATCTTCGCGCTCGTGTTCGCCTTCAACCTCTTCGGTGACGCGCTGCGCGACGCGCTCGACCCGAAGTCGTCCCGGTAGGAGGCCGGCCCATGACGCGATTCTTCATCCGCCGGCTGCTGTCCGCCGCGCTCA
This sequence comes from Micromonospora sp. RV43, assembly GCF_001029515.1. Taxonomy (NCBI): domain Bacteria; kingdom Bacillati; phylum Actinomycetota; class Actinomycetes; order Micromonosporales; family Micromonosporaceae; genus Micromonospora; species Micromonospora sp. RV43. The sequence goes on from NZ_LEKG01000104.1 coordinate 2,896, forward strand.
CGCTGTTCGCGGTGAGCGTGCTCAGCTTCCTGATGTTCTTCGCGCTACCCCGCGACCCGGTCACCGGCATGTGCCCGAAGAACTGCAACCCGGAGCGACTGGAGCGGGTCCGCCAGGAGCTGGGCCTGCGTGATCCGCTGATCAGCCAGTACGCCGGCTACATGAAGGGCATCTTCACCGGCCGGGACCTGGGCAGCGCCCAGGGCGGCCGGTGCGACGCCCCCTGCCTCGGCTGGTCGTACGTGTCGAACGAGGCGGTCTCGGACACCATCGCCCGGGTGCTGCCGGTGACGCTGAGCATCGTCATCCCGGCGGCGATCCTGTGGCTGCTGCTCGGCGTCGGCCTGGGCATGCTCTCGGCGCTGCGCCGGGGCAGCTGGCTGGACCGGGCGGCGATCGGCTTCTCGCTCACCGGCGCCTCGTTGCAGCTCTACTTCGTCGGCGCGGTGCTGCTCATCGTCTTCGTCTACAACCTGCGCCTGCTGCCGGTGCCCAGCTACACCTCGTTGTTCGACAATCCGTTGAAGTGGACGAGCGGGCTGGTGCTGGCGTGGGTGGCGCTGGCGTTCCTCTTCTCCGCGATCTACGCGCGACTGTCCCGGGCGCAGATGCTGGAGACGCTCTCGGAGGACTTCGTCCGGACCGCGCGGGCGAAGGGCCTGGCCAAACGCAAGGTGTACGGCCGGCACGCACTGCGCGCCGCGATCACACCGGTGGTGACCATCGCCGGTCTGGACGTGGGCGGAGCGCTGGGCGGCACGGTGATCACCGAGACGACATTCGGTCTGAACGGGATGGGGCGTACCGCTGTGGACGCGGTCCGCTCGGGCGACCTGCCGACGATCATGGCGACCGTGCTGATCGCGGCGGTCTTCGTGGTCCTGGCGAACGTGGTGGTGGACCTGCTCTACGCGGTGATCGACCCGCGGGTACGGCTCGGCTGAACCGCGACGAAATTTATCGACAACTGTTATCCAACTCGTAGCTTTTCTTCTTTACGATCCTCGGGACGTCGGCGGATGCGCTCGGCGCACGGGTGGAGGAGGTAGGACATGCGACCACGCGCAGCGGCCGCCGCTGGCGGCGCCATCGCACTGGTTGTGGCACTCGGTGCCTGCTCGGAGAACACGGGCGAAGGCACCAAGGTGGACGGCAACCGGCAGCAGACCGGGGTCATCGCGACCGACCCCAAGGACTCGCAGGGACCGGCCGCCGAGATCGACGGCGCGGCCAAGGGCGGGACGTTCACCATCATCCGGGAGACCCCCATCTCCCACCTGGACCCGCAGCGGACGTACTCGTTCGCCGGTCTGATGGCCAACCCGCTCTTCGCCCGCTACCTGACCACCTGGAAGGACGACGGCAAGGGTGGCCTGGTCCTCGTGGGTGACCTGGCCGAGACGCCGGGCAAGAACGTCAACAACGACTGCAAGGTCTGGGAATTCACCATCAAGGACGGGGTGAAGTTCGAGGACGGCAGCCCGATCACCTCGAAGGAGATCGCGTACGGCATCGCCCGCTCCTTCGACCCGGACCTCACCGGCGGCCCCACCTACATCCAGGAGTGGCTGGCCGACACCGCGCAGTACGACACCAAGTGGGACTTCAAGAAGAACAAGACGTCGCTGCCGCCGGGCCTGACCACGCCGGACGACAAGACGCTGCGCTTCGAGTTCGCCAAGCCGCGCTGCGACCTGCCGTTCGCGGTCTCGCTGCCCACCACGGCGCCGCTCAAGCCGGAGAAGGACACCGGGGTCAACCTGGACCAGAAGCCGTTCTCGTCCGGCCCGTACAAGATCGCGAAGAACCAGGTCGGGGTCCAGCTCACGCTCGACCGCAACCCGAACTGGGACGCGAAGACCGACCCGGTGCGGCACCAGTACCCGGACCAGTTCGTGTGGAGCTTCGGGCCGACCGCCGACGCCGCCAACAACCGGGTGATCGCGGACAACGGCGCCGACCAGAGCGCGCTGGCGTTCAACTCGGTGCCTGCTTCGCTCGTGGCCAAGGTCGCCGGTGACCCGGCGCTGAAGTCCCGGACGCTGCTGTCCCCGACCCCGAGCGCCAACCAGCTCGTGATCAACACCCAGCGGGTCAAGGACCTGAAGATCCGCCAGGCGCTCAACTACGCGATCGACCGCGAGGGCCTGGTCAAGGCGCTCGGCGGCCAGACCGTCGCGCAGCCGATCACCACGCTGATGCCGCCGTCGACCATCGGCTACAAGGCGTACGACGCGTACCCGGCCGGCGCAAACGGCAACGTGGAGAAGGCCAAGGAACTGCTCGGCGGCCAGACGCCCGAGCTGGTCCTCGGCGTCGCCGACAACACGACCGAGCAGGCGGAGGCGGTCCAGCTCAAGGGCAACCTGGAGCGTGCCGGCTTCAAGATCACCGTCCGGAACATCCCGGACGACGCGAAGCTGGACGAGGTCAAGAAGAAGAACAACCCCTGGGACCTGTACATCGGTAACTGGGCGGCGGACTGGCCGAGCGGCGCGTCGATCCTGCCGGTGCTCTACGACGGCCGGACCATCAAGGCCGAGGGCAACAGCAACCAGTCGTACTTCAACGACGACGCGATCAACGCCGAGATGGACCGGATCCTGGCGCTGCCGCCGTCCGAGCAGGGCCCGGAGTGGGGCAAGCTCGACGAGCGGATCATGAAGGAGCACGCTCCTGTGGTGCCGCTCTACGTGGACGTGGCGTACAACGTGCACGGCTCCAAGGCGGGCGGGGTGTTCATCTCCTCCGTGTTCGGCTACCCGAACTTCGTCAACGCGTACGTCAAGCAGTAGCCCGTAGGTGAAGGAAGGGCCCCTTGTTAACGCCTCGCGTTAACAAGGGGCCCTTCCTCTACCGCAGGCGTTAAAAGGGGGCCCTTCCTTACAAGTAGCGGCGGAGGAAGTCGAGCTCCAGCCGGAGCAGGCGCTCGGACACGCCGCCGGCGGCCAGGTGGCTCGCGCCGGTCAGCGGCAGCACCGCGTGCGGGCGGCCCGTCGCCAGCAGCGCCGCGGACAGCCGCAGCGTGTGCGCGGCCAGCACGTTGTCGTCGGCCAGGCCGTGCACCAGCAGCATCGGCCGGGCCTGCGCCGGATCGCCGAGCGGCTCTGCGGCCAGCTCGACCAGCGAGTGGTGGGCGTACACGTCCATCCCGTCGTCCGGCATGCCCAGGTAGCGCTCGCTGTACGCGGTGTCGTACAGCGCCCAGTCGGTGACCGGCGCGCCGACGATCGCGCACTTGAACAACTCCGGGTGCCGCAGCACCGCGAGCCCGGCCAGCCAGCCGCCGAACGACCAGCCGCGCACCGCCACCCGTCCCAGGTCCAGATCCGGGTGCTTGTCGGCGAGCGCGGTGAGCGCGTCCACCTGGTCGGTGAGGATCACGTCGGCGACCCGCCTGTGGATCGCCTTCTCGAACGACGGCGCGATGCCCGGCGTACCCCGGTTGTCGATGGTGACCACCGCGAAGCCCTGCTCGGCCCACCACTGCCGTTCCAGCCAGACGCTGCGGGCCGCGACCACCTCCTGGTGGCCGGGGCCGCCGTACACGTCCAGCAGCACCGGCAGCCGGGTGCCCTTGACGTGCTCGGCCGGGTAGAGCACGGCGCTGGGCAGCCGCCGGTCGGTCACCCGGACCATTGTCGGCCGCGGCGCGTACGAGCAGGTGGCGGCGAACGAGCGCAGTTCACCGACCTCGCGGTCGCCGTGCCACACCCGCCAGCGGACGCCGGCATGCTCCAGCGACGCGATGCCCACCGCCAGCGTCGACCCGCCGATCGAGGCGGTGTGCCAGCCGGGGTCGCTGCCCATCCGGCGGGCGTCCATGCCGCCGCCGATCGTGGTGCGCACCCGGTAGAGGTGACGCTGGCTCGGTTCGCCCTCGCTCGCCTCCACCAGCAGGTCGGCCGCCGCGTTCGGGCCGTTCGGCAGCCGCCCGACCACCCGCCGCACGTACAGCGACGGCGGGGTGAGCAGCGTGCCGTCGGCGAACAGGCAACGCGCGTCGTACCCGTCGTGGGCCAGCTCGCCGCCGACCAGGACCCGCCCGTCGGGCAGGTGCGCCGGGGTGCCGGGGATCGGCTCCACCCAGCGCGGGTCGGCCAGCTCGGCGTGCACCTGCGTCTCCCCGGTGCGCGGGTCCACCGCGAGCACCAGGCCGTGCTGCTGCGAGCGGCGCAGCACGGTGATCAGCGGCCCGCCCTCGGTCCAGTCCACCGAACTCAGGTACGGATAGGTCTCGCGGTCCCAGTGCACGTCGACCCAGCCGCCGTCGAGGTCGAGCAGGTGCAGGCTCACCTCCGCGTTCGGCCCACCCGCCACGGGGTACGCGAGCGACGTCGGCGGGCTCGCCGGGTCGGCCGGGTCGTGCAGGTACCAGCGTTCCAGGCGTGATTCGTCGACCCGGGCGGCCAGCACGCTGCGCCCGTCCGGCGCCCACCAGTAGCCCCGGTAGCGGTGGAACTCCTCGGCCGCGATGTGCTCGGCCAGACCCCAGGTGACGCCGCTGTCCTCACCGGCGAGCAGGTTGTCCGTACCGTCCGGCTCCACCACCCGCAACTGACCCCGGCGCACCCCCTCGGCGGCGTCGGTGACGTACGCCAGCCGCTCACCGGCCGGGTCGGGCCGCGGGTCGATCACCGGCCCGATCGCTGCCACCTCGATCACGTCGCCGTGCACCAGGTCGGCCCGGAACAGCCGCCCGGCCAGCGCGAACGCGGCGACCCGGCCGGCCGAGTCCAGCGCGTACGAGCCGATGCCGCCGGAGCTGAGCCGCAACCGCTCGCGCAGCGCCCGTTCCCCGGGAGCGAGGCGGGCCGGCTCGGCGTCCGTGCCCAGCAGCACCGCCGGGTCCGCGACCAGTCGTTCCTCGCCGCTGTCGACGTCGAGCAGCCAGAGCGCGTCGGCCGGGTCCTCCGGTCCCGCGGAACGCAGGAAGATCACCCGGGCGCCGTCGCCCGCGACGGTGACGGCGCGCGGCGCCCCGTGGCTGAACCGACGGGTACGGGCGGCCAGCTCGGGAAAGTCCACGCCTGCAGAGTAGGCGGGCGCCGGAGGTGATGTGGCCGACCTGGGCGGACGCATCACCGTCGAGCGGGCAGGACCGCCGGTTAGAGTGACGGGCGTGACGACCCTGCCCGACCGACGCCTTCTGCTGGTCCACGCGCATCCCGACGACGAGTCGATCGGCACCGGCGCGACGATGGCGCACTACGCCGCCACCGGTGCCCACGTCACGCTCGTGACCTGCACGCTGGGCGAGGAGGGCGAGATCCACGTCCCGGCCCTGGCGCAGCTCTGCGCGGCCGAGGCGGACCAGCTCGGCGGCTACCGGATCGGCGAGCTGGCGGCCGCCTGCGCCGCGCTCGGCGTGACCGACCACCGGTTCCTCGGCGGGGCGGGCCGCTACCGTGACTCCGGCATGATGGGCCTGGCCACCAACGAGCACCCCCGGGCGTTCTGGCAGGCCGACCTGAACACCGCCGCCGGGTACCTGGTGGAGGTCATCCGCGAGGTCCGTCCCCAGGTTCTCGTCACGTACGACCCGGACGGCTTCTACGGCCACCCCGACCACATCCAGGCGCACCGGGTGGCGATGCGGGCGGTGGAGCTGGCCGCGGCCGAGGGGATCGCCCCGGCGAAGGTCTACTGGACGGCCATGCCGCGCAGCGTCCTCGACGCCGGCCTGGAGACGTTCACCGAGTCCTCGGACAATCCGTTCGCCGGCATCGAGAGCGCCGACGAGCTGCCGTTCGGCACGCCGGACGCGGAGATCGCCGCCCGGATCGACGGCACCGACCAGCACGCCGCCAAGGAGGCGGCGATGCGCGCCCACGCCACCCAGATCCCGGCGAACTCCTGGCTCTACTCGATCGCCGGCAACTTCGGCGGCGAGTTCATGGGCGTCGAATACTTCACGCTCGCGGTCGGCGAGAAGGGGCCGGGCGCCGGCCCGTACGGCTGGGAGGACGACCTCTTCGCCGGGATCGCCCTGGACGGTACGCAGCGGTCCCCGGTCGCGGCGGCCGGTCTCCGGTGACGCTGCCGGCCGTACCCGTGTCGACCCTTCCCGAGCAGCCGCCGACGGCCGCGACGCCGAGCCCGGCGGAGCGGGTGCTCGACCGCGCGCTGCGGGTGGCCGGCGGCGTCGTGACGGTCTGGGCCGGCGTCCTGCTGGCGCTGCTCGACCTGATCTTCGCGACCTGGGCCTGGGAGACCGTGCAGGGCCGCTCCGGCGGGCTGCGGGCGCTTCTCGGTGTCGGCCTGGTGGCTGCCGGCGTCGTCGCGGTGGTGGCGACCACTGTGCTGCTGGGCCGGTTCGCCCACCGGTCGACGGGTACGCGCTGGGCGGTGGCGCTCGGCGCGCTGCCGTGGTTCCTGGTGATCGTGGTGGGGGGTTTCCGGACCGTCGAGGGCGATCTGGCGCTCGCCGGTGACAACGTGCTCGGCCTCGCGTTGATCGTGGCCGGCGCGGTCACGTTCGCGGTGCTGGGCTTCCGGCACCTGGTGACGCCGCCCGACGCACGGTGAGGTGCTGACGCCGCACAGCTCGCGGTGGTAGACATTCCTGCCAGGAGGCCCGCCGAGGGAGCGGGCGGTACGGCGGGAGGCGTGCGATGGGTCAGCGGTGGCGTGCGGTAGGCGTGCTGGCGGCCGCGTTGTTCGGGGTGAACGTGGTGGCCCGGCTGGTCATCAAACTCGCGTTCCCGGACGACGACACCGCCTCCGGCCGCGTCTCGCTCGCCATGTTCCTGGTCATCGGCCTGATCCTGGCGGGCACCGCGTTCCGGTGGGGCGCCGACCGGCCGCTGGGCCGCTGGGCCGGCGACCTGGCCGCCGCGGTCGCGGTCGCGCTGGCGCTCACCGTGTTCGTCGGTCCGCTGCTGGTCGGGGAGAACCCGTTCGGCGGCGGCGCGGGCCTGTTCTTCGCCCAGATCTGGCTCTATCTCGCGGCCACCGCGGCGGGCGTGCTGGTCGGCTACCTGATCCTGACCGCGCTGGGCCGGGACTACCGGTCCCGCCAGCTCAAGCGGTACGCCGAGATGAAGCGCACCCGGCCCCGCAGGATCGTCCGGCGCTGACCGGAGCGCCGCTCAGGCCGCCGGGGCGACCCGGGTCAGGTAGGTGTGGTGGGTGGTGAAGCCGAGCCCGCGGTAGAGCGCCACAGCGCCGCTGTTGCTCTGTTCGACCTGGAGGAACGCGTGGGTGGCGCCCTCGGCGGCGCCCCAGCCGGCCAGGGCGCGTACGACAGTGGCGGCGAGCCCTCGACGGCGTGCCTCCGGCACCGTCTCCAGCAGGCTGACGCCGAGCCAGCGGCCTGCGCCGGTCACCGTGCCCCGCCCGACCGCGAGCAGCCGGCCGTCCTCGCGCAGTTCGGCGAAGCGGACCCGGGGCGTCCCGGTGAGCACCTGCCGGGCGGCGTCCGGCAGCCCGCCCTTGCGGCCTGCGGCGATCGCCAGCCAGTCGTCGGCGGGCGCGTCCGTCAGCGTCACCGGCGGCACATCGGCGGGGGCGTCGGCGGGCAGCGGGGTGGAGGTCGGCAGCGGAACAGCGGGCGGCACGGTCAGGGTGTGCAGCGGGACGGTCTGGACCAGCACCGGGGGCCGGGACGTCCAGCCGCGTGCGTCCAGCTCCGCGCCGACCGGGGCGGCCAGCGGCAGCGGGGTGTTCACCAGGGCGGATCCGCCGCGCTCGGCGTACCAGCGCTGCACCGCGTCCAGCGCGGCGGGCAGCGGGCGGTCCGGGTCGCCGACGGGTAGCGCGCTGTTCGCCCGCCCGGTCCAGCCGTCGGCCCAGCGCAGCCGCCAGTCGCCGAGCCGTCCGCGTACCGGTGCGGGCCAGGCCTCGTCGGCGGCCAGCTCCAGCGCGACCACGGCGGCGGCGGTGGGCCGCCGGGCCGGTGGCACCCGCTTTGCCCGGTGCACCTCGGCCACCGGTACGCGCAGCGGCCCGGCGTCGGTGGACAGAGTGATGTGGGTCTCGCTCAGCTCCACGAGCTCGCCGAGCGCGTCGGAGAACAGCGTGCGGCCCTCGCGAATCCCCACAATCCGGCGGACCACGATCCGGTGTCCCACGTCCTGCTGTCGGAGCACGATCGACCCCCTCCCCGGCGAGATACTAGGCTCTTACCGTTGCGGTTGATCGCGACGAGTCTTGCGGAGGAGAAGACCGGTGACCTACATCATCGCCGAGCCGTGCGTGGATGTGCTCGACAAGGCATGCATCGAGGAGTGCCCGGTCGACTGCATCTACGAGGGCAACCGGATGCTCTACATCCACCCCGACGAGTGCGTCGACTGTGGTGCCTGTGAGCCGGTCTGCCCGGTGGAAGCGATCTTCTACGAGGACGACGTCCCGGAGCAGTGGAAGGACTACACCGGGGCCAACTACGAGTTCTTCGAGGACCTGGGCTCGCCCGGTGGCGCCTCGAAGATCGGCAAGGTGGAGAAGGACGCCACCTTCGTCGCCGCGCAGCCGCCGCGCGGCGAGGGCCACTGAACCGGCGCACGCCGGTCTCGGCACGGCTGCCCGACTTCACCTGGGACACCCTGGACGCCGCGGCCGCCACGGCCGCGGCGCACCCGGACGGTCTCATCAACCTGTCGATGGGCACGCCGGTCGACCCGGTGCCAGACCTGATCCGGCAGGCCCTGGCCGACGCGTCCAACGCACCGGGCTACCCGCTGACCGCCGGTACGCCCGCCCTGCGGAACGCGATCGCGGGCTGGGTCGCGCGGGCCTGCGGCGCGGGCGTCGACGGCCTGGGTGTGCTGCCGACGATCGGCTCCAAGGAGCTGGTGGCCGGGCTGCCCACCCTGCTCGGGCTCGGCCCCGGTGACGTGGTCGTGGTGCCGTCGGTGGCCTACCCGACCTACGAGGACGGGGCCCGGCTGGCCGGCGCGACGACGGTACGCACCGACTCGCTGACCGCGCTGGGCCCGGATCCCCGGGTCCGCCTGGTCTGGGTCAACTCGCCGGGCAACCCGACCGGCCGCGTGCTGCCCGCCGCCCACCTGCGCAAGGTGGTCGAGTGGGCGCGTGAGCGCGGTGCGGTGGTCGCCAGCGACGAGTGCTACCTGCCGCTGGGCTGGGACGCCGAGCCCGTCTCGGTGCTCTCGCCCGAGGTGTGCGGTGGCTCGTACGACAGTGTGCTGGCGGTGCACTCGCTGTCCAAGCGCTCCAACCTGGCCGGCTACCGGGCCGGGTTCGTCGCGGGCGATCCGGCGCTGGTGGCCGAGCTGCTCAAGATCCGTAAGCACGCGGGCCTGATCGTGCCCGCCCCGGTGCAGGCCGCCATGGTGGCCGCGCTCGGCGACCAGGAGCACGCCGACGCCCAGCGCGAGCGCTACCGCGTCCGGCGGGAGAAGCTGCGCGAGGCGTTCACCGCCGCGGGTTTCACAGTCGAGCACTCGGAGGCCGGGCTCTACCTCTGGCTCACCCGGGACGAGGACTGCTGGGAGACCGTGGACCGGCTGGCCCGCCGGGGCATCCTGGTGGCCGCCGGTGTCTTCTACGGCCCGGCCGGCGCCCGGCACGTCCGGGTGGCCCTCACCGAGTCCGACGAGCACGTGGACGCGGTGGCCGGGCGGCTCGCCGGGGCCTGACGTGGCGGGCGGGCTGGCGCGGGCAGCGGTGGTCGGCACCGGGCTGATCGGCGGTTCGGTGCTGCTGCGGCTGCGCGACGCCGGGCTCGACGTCGCCGGCTGGGATCCCGATCCGGCGGCCCGCCGGCAGGTACGCGACCGGGGCGTCGACGCGCCCGACACGGTCGAGGAGGCGGTCACCGGCCGGGACGTGGTGTTCCTCTGCGGCCCGCTGCCCACGCTGCCGACGACACTGGCCCGGGTCGCCGCCGTGACCGACGACGACTGCGTGCTCACCGACGTGGGCAGCGTCAAGGCCGAGGTGAGCACCGCCGCCACCGTTCAGGGGCTCGGGCACCGCTTCGTGCCGGGCCATCCGATGGCCGGCGCGGACCGGGCCGGCGCGGCCGCGGCCGGTCCGGACCTGCTCGACGGCGCCGCCTGGGTGCTCTGCCCGGGGCCGACCGGCCTGGGCGCGTTCCGGCGGCTGGCAGTGCTGCTGGTGGACGTCTTCCACGCCCGGGTGGTGCCCATGTCCGCCCCGGAGCACGACGGCGCTGCCGCGCTCGCCTCGCACGTACCGCACGTGCTGGCGGGCGCGCTGGCCGGCACCGTGCACCGGTCGGCGTTGCGGGACGCGGTGCTGACGCTCGCCGCCGGCAGCTTCTCCGACGGCACCCGGGTCGCCGGCGGGCCGCCCGAGCGGACCGCGAACATGCTGCTCGGCAACCGGGACCGCGTGCTCGCCGAGCTGGACGCGCTCGGCGCGTTCCTGACCGAGCTGACCGAGGCGCTGCGCGCCGGCGACGCCGGTGCGCTGGCCGACCGGTTCGCCGAGGGGCGGGACGTCCGCTCCACGCTGCGGGCACGCGTGTTCAGCGCGCACCGGCGGGAGTTCCCGGCGGCCGCCGACCACGCGGGCGAGCTGGCGTACCTGCGGGAGCTGGGCGCGGCGGGCGGCCACCTGAGCGAGGTGCGGGAGGCGGCCGGCGCGGTCACCTACATGGGGCACCTGCCGGCCACCCCGCCGTTAGGCTGAGCGGCATGGCTGACGCACCGGTCGTGGCGGTACGCGGTGAGGCGTACCGGGAGGTGGCTCCCGAGCTGGCCCGGTTCACCGTGACAGCGGTGGCGCGCGACCGGGACCGGGAGACCACACTGACCCGGCTGGCCGAACGGGCCGCCGCGGTGCGCGCGTTGCTCGACGCGGCCGGGCCCGTGGTGGAGCGCCGGGAGACCGGCCAGGTCCACGTCTGGCCGGTGACGAAGCGCGCCGGCGAGCGGGTGGTGGCCTACCAGGGCAGCGTGAGCACCACAGTGACGACCACCGACTTCACCGCGCTCGGTGACCTGATGCTCCGCCTGGCCGACCAGGAGCAGGTCGAGGTGGCCGGGCCGGTGTGGTCGCTGCGTCCGGACAGCCCGGCCTACCGGGAGGCGCGGCAGGCCGCGATCGCCGACGCGCTGGTCCGGGCCCGGGAGTACGCCGAGGCGCTCGGCGCCCAGGTGATCGCGTTGCGCGAGCTGTCCGACACCGGGATGAGCGCCGGGCCGCCGATGATGATGGTCGGGGCGGCGTACTCGCGCTCCGGCGAGCCGGAGCGCGAGCTGGAGCTGGACCCGGCGCCGCAGCCGGTGCAGGCGGCGGTCGAGGCGCGGTTCACCATCAGCGAGCCGGTGCTGGGCTGATGCCACAGGCGGAGGTGCTCGGGCTCGACGAACTCGTCGCCCGGGCGCGGGCCCTGGCCGAGGACGGCCCGCGTCAGCTGCTCGGCATCGCGGGCGCGCCCGGCGCGGGCAAGTCCACGCTGGCGGAACGGATCGTGGCCGCGCTCGGCCCGGTCGCCCGGCTGGTCCCGATGGACGGGTTCCACCTGGCCGGGTCGGCGCTGGCGCGGCTCGGCCGGGCCGACCGCAAGGGCGCGCCGGACACGTTCGACGTCAACGGCTTCGTCTCCACGCTACGCCGGTTGCGCCGGGTGGAACCGACGTCGGTGTGGGCGCCGGAGTTCCGCCGCGACCTGGAAGAACCGGTCGCCGGGGCGATCGAGGTGCCGCCCGAGGTGCGCCTGGTGGTCACCGAGGGCAACTACCTGCTGCTGCGGGACGACCCGTGGGAGGAGGTGCGCACGCTCGTACACCAGATCTGGTTCCTGGACCTGGACGCGGAGCTGCGGCTGCGCCGGCTCACCGCGCGCCACGAGGCGTACGGGAAGTCGCCGGAGCAGGCCCGCGCGTGGGCTCTGGGCAGCGACGAGGAGAACGCCCGGCGGGTCGCGGGCACGGCCGGGCACGCCGACCTGGTGGTACGCCTGGCCGACCCGCCGCAGGCGTGACGCCGGGCCGGGGCGCCGGTCCGTCGCGGGCGGGAGGCCGGGCGAGGTCAGCCGGTCCGCTGCCGGGGTGACGGCACGGTGCGGCGCAGCAGCCGGGACACCACCGCCCGCTCGCGGGTGAACTCCACCGCCTCCGGATAACCGCTGTGGCTGCGGATGGGCGGGTCGGCCACCTCGCCGCCGGACGGGTGCAGCGCCTCCGGGTCGGCCACCGGCACGTCCCGCTGACCGGCGCTGACCTGCCAGCCCAGCGGGTCGGTGTCCCGCCAGAAGTTCGTCCAGGCCACGTGCCCGCCGGGCCAGGTGAGCGCGCCGGCCAGCGCCCGCAGCCGTTCCGGCCCGAAGTAGGACGGGAAGACCCGCCCGTAGAGCCGGGTGAGCTGGCAGCCGTAGGAGAAGAACCAGGTCCGTCGCCGCCACCGGCGGGGCAGTTGCAGCAGCACCGCGGCGCAGATGACGGTGCCCTGGCTGTGCCCGGAGAGGATGACGCCGTCCATCCGGTCGCCGTGGTGCGGCGGCAGCGCCAGCAGGCCCGCCACCCGGGTCTGGAGTTCCGGTACGGCCCGTTCGGCGTAGCTGGGCGGCGCGAGCGGATGCGCGGCCCGGGGCCAGAACGTGCACACGTCCCAGATCACGCCGACCGAGCGGCGTACCGAGTCGGTGCGGTAGACGAGCAGCCCGAGCGCCGCCATCACCACCGGCAGCCAGCCGAGGACGGTGTCGCCGCGCTCGGCGGTCCAGTGGATGGCGGTCTGCCAGCCGGACGGGGACAGCGGGCTGGGCCGTTCGCCGGACAGCGCGGCGGCGCAGCAGAGGGTGACAAGGATCGCGCAGAACGCGGCGTAGCAGCCCACGAGCCGCACCGCGTGCTCGCCGACCAGCCGGTGCAGTGCCCGGTAGGTGCTGACGTCGCGGCAGCGCCGCAGGTCGTGCGCAGACAGACCGGGCGTGGCGGCCAGCCCGGCGTACTCGACCCGGCGCAGCCGGTGCAGCAGGACGACGGCCCGGACCAGCAGCCCGATCAGCGCGGCCAGGCCGATTGCGCAGGCCAGCCCGGCCCAGAAGACGGCCAGTGGCGGCACGACCCGGCTCGGGCCGCTCGGCTCGGCCGACGCGTCGAGCCGGTCGCTGACCCAGTAGAGCAGCCCGGCGCAGTACGCCACCGCCATCATCCAGCCGAACCCGGCGATGACCGCCGGGGCGCAGCCATGCCAGGCGAGATCGGTGTACGCGCCGAGCGGCTGGGTCGGCACCGCCGGCCGCAGACGGGGCAGGAACAGTCCGGCGGCGGCCAGCGCGACGGCCGGGCCGACGAGCATCCAGGTGTGCAGCTCGTCCGGCGCGGCGGGCAGCACGGGCAGGCCGCGTTCGATCCATGTCGCGCCGAGCGGCAGCAGCAGCATCCCGGTGGCGGGTCCGATCAGCGCCCGGCGGCCGGAGCGGTTCGCCGCGGCGATGGCGAGCAGCAACAGCACCTGGTACGCGACGAGCCAGGCGATCGCGGTGTCGTACCCGGGCAGTGACCGGTCGGCGCGACAGCCGGCGGTGCCCGGTTGCGCCGCGCACCCGTCCGGCGGCCGGTACGCCGACAGCGGCTGCCCGGCCGTCCCGTCGGGGAGCAGCAGCAGGACGAACGCCCCGACCAGTCCGAGCGCGGTGAGCGTCGCGACCGCCGCGCTCCACCGGCCGAGCGGGGTGGCGCCCTGCCGTCGGCTCAGCCAGGGACGGGCGACCGCTACCACGGCGATCACCACCACGGCGGCGAGCAGCGCCACAGTGGGCCAGGCGACGGCGGCCCGTACGCCGCGCGGCGGATCCATGATCAGCACCGCGGCGACCGGTACGGCTGCGGCGCTGACGGCGCCGGTGCACAGGTGCAGCACGGCGGCCCGGCGCAGTTGCCCTTCCCCGTTCCAGAACGTCGGGTCCTGGAGCGGGTTCTGCGGGGGCTCGCGCGGGTTCGGTCGTTCGACCGGCTCACCATCCTCCCGGGCCGGCGCGTGGTGGTGCGGGTCGGCGGGCATCTGCGCCTCGTACTGGTAGGTGCGGAAGGCGACGAGCCCGATCGCGGCCAGCACGAGCAGCGGCAGCAGCAGCCCCAGCGCGAGCGCCCGGGTGCCCTCGCGCCACCAGGAGTCGCCGAGGAACTCCCACGGGCCGGGGAGCCGGCCGAGGCAGGCCGCGTCCACGCACTGCCAGCCGACCAGGTCCACTCCGACGCCGGTCACTGTGACGACGAGCGTGCAGGTCAGGCTCAGGCAGAACAGGCGGATCAACCAGGCGGTGATGCCGGACCGGCTGGCCCAGCGTTCCTGGTCCGGGTCGGGCGGGATGCCGGCGCGGGCGTGCAGCGCGACGTTCGCCAGCGCGAAAGGGAGCATCAGCGTCCACAGCGCCCGTTCCACGTCCCGCCGGGTCCGCGCGCCGGAGGTCAACTGCCCCCAACTGTACGCCTCGACCGTGATCGGGTCGTCCCGGCCGGCGGTGCTGGACCGGTAGAAGCCGGTGGTCTGACCGCCGGCGACCAGTGTTGGTTGCGCACCGTCACCGTTGACACCGGCGGTCAGGCCGAGCAGCTGATCCGGCGGGGTGTTGGAGACCCCGTGCACCCGCAGTTCGAGGACCCGTTCCATTGTGCCTCCCGGTAAACGCACTACTACCCAGAGTGCGTGACCGGACAGGAATCCGCATCCGCTGGAGCGGTTGTTCCCGCAGCTCAGGACGGTTGATCCAGGCTCCTGATCGGGCGAGCGGGGTTACCCACCGCCACCACGTTGGCCGGTAGGTCGCGGGTGACCACCGCGCCGGCGCCGACCACCGTGTTCTCGCCGATGGTCACCCCGGCCAGCACGATCACGCCCCCGCCGAGCCAGACGTTGTCACCGATGGTGATGGGCTGGGCCGACTCCCACTTGGCCCGGCGCGCCTCCGGCTCCACCGGGTGGGTGGCGGTGAGCAGCTGCACGTTCGGTCCGATCTGGACGTCCGCGCCGATGGTGATGCGGGCGACGTCGAGGAGGACCGCGTTGAAGTTGACGAAGGTGCGCGGGCCGATGTGCGTCTGGAAGCCGTAGTCGCAGTACAGCGGCGGCCGGACCCAGGCGTCGTCGCCGAGCGAGCCGAGCAGTTCGCGCAGCGCGGCGAGGCGGCCCGCCGGGTCGTCGGCGGAGCTGCGGTTGAAGCGTTCGCCGAGCCGGGCCGCGCGCTCAAGATCGGCGATGATCGCGGGGTCGTCGGCTATGTACTGCTCGCCGGCCAGCATCCGGTCCTTCATGGAGGTCATTGCTCGATCGTCCCGGCCCGCCCGGGACCGGGTCGGCGGTTCCGTCGGATCGGCGACTTCCCGATGCATACGCGGTATGCAATCCTGATACCCGCGTCGATGTGTCTCTCATCGATGAAACGTCCGACGAAGGAGGAAGGTTGCTCCGGAACCGCAGAAAGATGACGGCGCTCGGCCTCGGCCTGGCGCTGGCGCTCGGCCTGCCGGTGCCCGCGCTGGCCGCCGCGCCCACCGCGCCGACCGGCCCGTCCGCCCCTGCCGGCCCGTCCGCCCAGCCCGGCGCCGGCCCGGTCACCGTCACCCTGATCACCGGCGACCGGGTCACAGTCGCCCCCGGCGGCCGTGCCGCGGTACGCCCCGGCGCCGGCCGCGCCGGCATCCAGTTCCTGGTCGGGCGGGAGCGCGACCGGCTCACCGTGATGCCGCAGGACGCGCTCCCGCTGGTCCGCGCCGGCAAGCTCGACCGGCGCCTGTTCGACGTGAGCGGGCTGATCGAGGCCGGGTACGACGACGCGCGGCGCGGCAGCGTACCGCTGCTCGTGACGTACCGGCCGGGGGTGGCCCGGCGGACGGCGGCCCCGCTCGCCGGCGCGCGGGTGACCCGCGACCTGCCGGCGATCACCGGCGCGGCCGTCGTCGCCGACAAGGGCGACACCGGCGCGCTCTGGAAGGCGGTGAGCGCCGACCGCTCCGGGGCCCGGCTCGACGCGGCGGGGGGTGTCGACCGGATCTGGCTCGACGGCCGGCGGCGGCTGACTCTCGACCACAGCGTGCCGCAGATCGGCGCGCCGACCGCCTGGGCCGCCGGCTGGACCGGTAAGGGCGTGCGGGTCGCGGTGCTCGACACCGGCGTCGACCTCAGCCACCCGGACCTGGCCGGCAAGGTCGCCGAGTCGCGCAACTTCACCGAGGAGGCGGACCCGGACGACATCGTCGGGCACGGCACGCACGTGGCCTCCACCATCGCCGGCAGCGGCGCCGCCTCGGGCGGGAAGTACCGGGGCGTGGCGCCGGACGCCACGCTGCTGTCCGGGAAGGTCTGTGAGGTCTACGGCTGCACCGAGTCGGCCATCCTGGCCGGCATGCAGTGGGCCGCGGCCGAGCAGCACGCCACTGTGGTCAACATGAGCCTCAGCGGCGGCGACACCCCGGAGGTGGACCCGCTGGAGCAGGCGGTCGGTACGCTCACCGAGCAGCACGGGACGCTGTTCGTGATCTCCGCCGGCAACGACGGCGCCGACGGTTCGGTCGGCTCGCCGGCCACCGCCGACGCCGCGCTCGCGGTCGGTGCGGTGGACCGGGACGACGTGCTCGCCGACTTCTCCAGCCGCGGTCCCCGGGTCGGCGACGGGGCGATCAAGCCGGACATCACCGCGCCGGGTGTGGAGATCGTGGCCGCGCGGGCCACGCACGGCCAGATCGGCGACCCGGTGGGGGACCGGTACGCCTCGCTGTCCGGCACGTCGATGGCCGCCCCGCACGTGGCCGGCGCGGTCGCGCTGCTCGCCCAGCAGCACCCCGGCTGGACGCCCGAGCGCTACAAGGCGACGCTGATGGCCTCGGCGAAGCCGCACCCGGAGCAGACCGCGTTCCAGCAGGGTGCGGGCCGGGTCGACGTCGCCCGCGCGATCACCCAGCAGGTGACGAGCGAGCCGGCGTCCGTCTCGTTCGGCGTGGCGGCCTGGCCGCACACCGACGACAAGCCGGTCAGCCGGACCGTCACCTACCGCAACGGCGGGGCCGCCCCGCTCACGCTGGACCTGAGCACCGAGTTCACCGGACCGGGCGGCCGGCCCGCGCCGGCCGGCATGCTCACCCTCAGCACCTCGCGACTCACCGTTCCCGCGGGCGGCAGCGCCCAGGTGACAGTGGTGATTGACACCCGGCTCGGCGGCGCCGACGGCTACTGGACCGGCCGCCTGCTCGCCCGCGCCGGCGACGCGGTGGTGGTGACCCCGCTCGCTGTCGACCGCGAGGTGGAGAGCTACGACCTGACCGTGACCCACCGCAACCGCTCCGGTGCCCTGACCGACGGCTACTACACCGTCCTGCTCGGGCTCGACGACAGCACCTACCGGGACGTCTACGGCGCCGGCGGCGAGACCCGGATCCGGGTGCCGAAGGGCCGGTACGGCGTACAGAGCCTGATCTTCGTCGACGGTGACCAGGGCTGGTCGGAGGTCTCCTTCCTCGCCCAGCCGGAACTGGTGGTCGCCGGGAACCAGCGGCTCGCGCTGGACGCCCGGCGGGCGAAGCCGATCCGCACCACGGTGCCGCAGCGCGGCGCGGCGCCACTGCTGATCGACCTCACAGCGGCCTGGGGATTCGGCGACTACTACAACAGCTTCGGGCTGTGGACCGACAGGTTCGAGGGCCTCTACTCGGCCCAGATCGGCCGTACCGTCTCCGACAAGGTCTTCGTCGGCGCGCTCGCCAGCCAGTGGGCCGAGCCGACAGCGCCCGAGCGCAGCCCGTACTTCTACGGCCTGAACGACCTGTTCCCGGGCCGGTTCCCGACCGGCTTCGTCCGGCACTACCGGCCGGCCGACCTGGCCACCGTCACGAACCGGTTCGCCGCCGGCTACGCCGGGATGGACAACGAACTGGTCGTCTACGCGGAGCGCGACTACAACATGGGCGGCTCGGCGATCGTCCTGCCCGTCCAGGTGCCGGGCAAGCGGATCGACCACCTCAGCGTCACCCGGACCCGCTGGAGCGCCGAGCTGGCCTTCGGTGAGCGGGCCGAGGAGGGCTGGCTGGAGCCGCGGGCGGCGCTGGAACGAGTGCCGACCCGCTACCGGGCCGGGCACAGCTACCGCGACGAGTGGAACAAGGCCCCGTTCGGCCCGTCGTTCCCGCAGCCGCAGTGGCCGGAGCAGGGCATCACCCGTACCGGCGACACCGTCATCGTCTCGCTGCCGGTGCACAGCGACGCGGCCGGGCACCCGGGCGGCTCGCTCAACGACACCGAGCACACCCGGCTCTACCGCAACGGCAAGCTGGTCGACGAGTCGCCCTACCCGGGTTACGGCGAGTTCACAGTGCCGCCGGGAACGGCGAACTACCGGCTGGAGACCAGTGCGACGCGCGGCTTCACCGACCTGAGCACCGAGGTCTCGGCGAGCTGGACGTTCCGCTCCAAGCGGGTACCGGGCGACGTGCCGGCCCGGCTGCCGGCCATGGCGGTCCGGTTCACGCCGCCGCTGGCGGCGGACAGCTCGGCCCCGGCGGGCCGGACGTTCACCGTGCCGGTGACGGTGCAGCGTCAGCCCGGCGCGCCGTCCGGCCGGGTCGTGGCGCTCACCGTCGACGTCTCCTACGACGGTGGCAAGACCTGGCAGAAGGCGGCGCTGAAGAAGCAGGGCGGGGCGTGGACGGCCACCGTCCGGCACCCGGCCGGCCCGGGGCACGCGTCGCTGCGGGCCACCGCCCGTGACGACGCCGGCAACACCGTGACCCAGCGGATCATCCAGGCGTACCGCCTGCGGTGAGCCGGCCGTCCGGGTCCGCACGGCGGTCGCCGTCGCGGACCCGGACGGGGGTACGGCTCAGTCGTTGGCGTGCAGCGCGGCGTTGAGCGCGATGCCCTGGCCGGTGCGGGGCTTCGCCTCCAGCGCGCCGGTCACCGAGTTGCGCCAGAACAGCAGCCCGTCGACGCCGGACAGCTCGCGGGCCTTGACCGTCCGGCCGTCCGGCAGGGTGATCTTCGAGGCGGCGGTGATGTAGCAGCCGGCCTCCACCACGCAGTCGTCGCCGAGCGTGATGCCGACACCGGCGTTCGCGCCGACCAGGCTCCGCTCACCGATGCGCACCTTCTCGGTCCCGCCGCCGGAGAGCGTGCCCATGATCGAGGCGCCGCCGCCGATGTCGGAACCGTCGCCGACAACCACACCCTGCACGATGCGGCCCTCGACCATCGAGGTGCCGAGCGTGCCGGCGTTGAAGTTGACGAAGCCCTCGTGCATCACGGTGGTGCCGGACGACAGGTACGCGCCCAGCCGGACCCGGTCCGCGTCCGCGATCCGCACCCCCGACGGCACCACGTAGTCGGTCATCCGGGGGAACTTGTCCACCCCGTACACGGACAGGTGGCGGCCGGCGGCCCGCTCGATGACACGCAGCTCGTCCACCCGCTCCGGCGGGCACGGCCCGGCCGACGTCCAGGCCACGTTCGCCAGCTTGCCGAAGATGCCGTCGAGGTTCAGCTCGTTTGGCCGCACCAGGCGGTGGGAGAGCAGGTGCAACCGCAGGTACGCGTCGGCGGCGTCCTTGATCGGGTCGTCCAGCGAGCCGATCACAGTGGTCACCTCGACAGTGCGCAATCCGGGCAGCGCCCGCTCCCCGATCGCGCCCGGAGGCAGGTCGAGCACGTCGGCCCGGTCCTCGCCGGGCACCAGAGGCAGCTCGCCCAGACCCAGCTTGCCGGTCGGGTACCAGGTGTCGAGCACCTGGTCCTGCGCGGTGACGGTGGCCAGGCCGATGCCCCAGGCGGATGGTGCGGACGTCACTGTGTCACCTCTCGTTCCGGCGGCGGCGTCCGCCGCTGCTCGCGGCCGGGGGCGCGGCACGTGTTCCTCGCGCCCACCGAGGATGACGGTACCGTGCGAGACATGCAGAACCCGTTGACCCCCGAGGTCCTGGCCGATCCGGTGGCGCTGACCCGCGCCCTGGTCGACATCGAGTCGGTATCCCTCAACGAGAAGGCCATCGCCGACTGCGTCGAGGAGGTGCTGCGCGGTGTGCCGCACCTGACCACCTACCGGCACTCGAACACCGTCATGGCCCGGACCGACCTGGGTCGGGCGCAGCGCGTGGTGCTCGCCGGCCATCTGGACACCGTTCCGCTCAACGGCAACTTCCCCTCGACCATGCGTGGCGACCTGATGTACGGCTGCGGCACCTCCGACATGAAGTCCGGGGTCGCCTTCGCGCTGCACCTGGCGGTGACGCTGCCCGACCCGCGCTACGACGTCACGTACTTCTTCTACGAGGCGGAGGAGATCGAGTCGAAGTACAACGGCCTCACCCTGGTCGCGCAGAGCCACCCCGAGTGGCTGGAGGCCGACTTCGCGGTGCTGCTGGAGCCGACGTACGGGATCGTCGAGGCGGGCTGCCAGGGCACCATGCGGGCGGTGGTCACCACGCACGGCGAGCGGGCCCACGCGGCGCGCTCCTGGCACGGCGTCAACGCCATCCACGGCGCGAGCGAGGTGCTGCGGCGGCTGACCACGTACGAGGCCCGCCGGGTGACGATCGAGGGCTGCGACTACCGCGAGGGTCTCAACGCGGTGCGGATCACCGGCGGGGTGGCCGGCAACGTCATCCCGGACCGCTGCGAGATCGAGATCAACTACCGGTACGCCCCGGACCGCGACCCGGCGGGCGCCGAGGCGCACCTGCGCGAGGTCTTCGCCGGCTTCGAGCTGGAGGTCACCGACGCGGCGGCCGGTGCGCCGCCCGGACTGGAGAGCCCGGCGGCGCAGGAGTTCCTGGCGGCGGTCGGTGCGGCGCCGATCGGCAAGCTGGGCTGGACGGACGTGGCGCGGTTCGCGGCCATGGGCATTCCGGCGCTGAACTTCGGCCCCGGCGACCCGAACCTGGCGCACCACAAGGACGAGCACGTCGAACTGACCAAGATCCGGGACGGCGCGGCGACGCTGCACCGCTGGCTGGCCCCGGCCTGACGCGCTGCGATCCCGGGGTCCGCGCCCGCCTCGCGGACCCCGGGACCGTCAGACGGTCGTCGTCAGGGGTGCTTCCGCCTCGCCGGTCTCGCCGGTCAGGTCGGACCGGTGGGTCTCCATCATCCGGGCGCGGCGGCGCTCGGCCACCACGTCACGGATCCGCCGCTGCATCTGACGGCGGATCCGGATCATCTCGCTGTTACTGATCAACGCTGGCTCCTCCCCCGAAGGCGCGTCGCCCGGGGTATACCGGGTATGTGAATAGTAAGACGTACGTGCGACCGAATTAGTTGCCCGGATCCCAAAGATTTCTTCGGCTCCCGGGCCTGCGCGCCCCGCCGGAGCCGCTCTACTACGGTGACCCCATGGGCGAGAGCAGCGGAATGTCGGCCGGGCACGGCCAGCGGGGGGAGCGGCACCGGGGAGAACGGCACCGCGGCGCGGTGACGCTGCGCAACCGGGCGATTCCGACGAGTACGGCCGACCAGCGGCTGCTCGACTCCCGGGGACGCAGCGACTGGAAGACCAAGGACGCCTGGCGCGCGCTGCGGATCCTGTCCGAGTTCGTCGAGGGCTTCGACACCCTCGCCGACCTGCCCCCGGCGGTGAGCGTGTTCGGCTCCGCCCGCAGCAAGCCGGACAGCCCCGAGTGCCGGATGGCCGAGGAACTGGGCGGCGCGCTGGCCCGGGCCGGGTACGCGGTGATCACCGGCGGCGGTCCCGGCGTGATGGAGGCCGCCAACCGGGGCGCAGGCGAGGCCGGTGGCCTCTCCGTCGGGCTCGGCATCGAGCTGCCGTTCGAACAGGGCCTCAACGACTGGGTCGACCTGGCCATCGACTTCCGCTACTTCTTCGCCCGCAAGACCATGTTCGTCAAGTACGCCCAGGCGTTCGTGGTGCTGCCCGGCGGCTTCGGCACCCTGGACGAGCTGTTCGAGGCGCTCACCCTGGTGCAGACCGGCAAGGTGACCCGCTTCCCGGTCGTGCTGATGGGCACCGACTACTGGCAGGGCCTGCTCGACTGGCTGCGCGGCACCATGGCCACCGAGGGCAAGATCGGCCCGGCCGACCTCGACCTGATCCGCCTCACCGACGACGTCAACGAGGCGGTCCGGCACATCGTGGAGGCCGAGGCGGTGCTCTCCGCCGAGCAGGAAGCCGTCCGCGAGGAGGCGGTCGCCCGGGTGGCCGCCGACCAACGCGCGGCCGCCGAGGCCGCCCCCGAGGGCCCGGCGGGACGGAGCTGACCCGTGGCCAACGTCTGTGTCTTCTGCGCGTCCTCCCGTACCCTCGACGCCCGCTGGCTGGCGCTCGCCATCGAGACCGGTGAGGAACTGGCCCGGCGCGGCCACACGCTGGTCAGCGGCGGCGGCTGCGTCGGGATGATGGGCGCCGTGGTGCAGGGCGCGCGGGCGGCCGGCGGTCGCACCGTCGGCGTCATCCCGCAGTCCCTGGTCGACCTGGAGGTCGCCGACCTGGACTCCGACGAGCTGCTGGTCACCGACAGCCTGGCCAGCCGCAAGACGCTGATGGACGAGAAGTCCGACGCGTTCGTGGCGCTGCCCGGCGGGCTCGGCACGCTCGACGAGCTGTTCGAGGTCTGGACCACAGCCACCCTGGCCCTGCACGCCAAGCCGATGGTGATCGTCGACGTGGACGGCTTCTACCGGCCGCTGCTCGACTGGATCCGCGGGCTCGGTGAGCAGCGGTTCCTCAAGCCGGCCGCGCTGGACCTGCTGCTGGTCGCCGACAGCGTCCCCGCCGCCCTGGACCTGATAGACACCCGCCTGACCTGACCC
>NZ_LEKG01000105.1:0-25502 GCF_001029515.1 Micromonospora sp. RV43
CAGGGACGGGCGGCCGGGCGTCCGGGCCGCGTCGGGCCGGGGCGGCGTGGGCCGGACCGGCGTCGGGCCAGGGCAGGTCGAGCGGAGGCGGCGACGCCGGGGCCGGACGCTCGACCCGGGGGAGGAACGCTGTCGGCTCCTCCCGGCGGTCGTGACCGGTGCGTTCCCGGGGGTCGCCGCCGGTCACCGGGGCACCGTCGCCGACTGCAACGCGGTGGAGTCCTCGAACGCCGGCACGGTGACTGTGGAGACGCGTTCGGCGTACCCGAGCTGGTAGTGGTCGGCCACTTCCTTGAACACCCGCACTCCCTCAGAGGCGGCGAGCGCCCGCTGGAGTTCCGCGGGATCGCCGATTGCCACGATCTTGAAAGGAGGGGAGTACACCCGGCCGTGCAGCAGCAGGGTGTTACCGACGCAGCGTACCGCGCTGGTGCTCAGCACGCGGACGTTCATGATTGACATGGCCTCCGCGCCGCCGGCCCAGAGTGCGTTGACGACCGCCTGGACGTCGCCCTGGTGCACCACCAGGTCGTCGTTGCTGGCGCCCTTCGGTAGCGGCTGGTCGGGCCGGCGGTCGGCGTCGTTCAGTTCGACAGTCACACCGCTGCCGGTGAGCGCGGTGAATCCGGCGGCCTGCCGGCTGGCGGCGGCGCGGTCCCGCTCGGTCTTGATCGGCCCGTCGGCGCCCGCGAGCGCGGCGGTCTGCTCCTCCACCTCGGCGCGGAGCCGGGCGGCCTTCGCCTCGCTGGCGGCGACCTCCTCGCGGCGGTCCTCGATCAGCTGGGTGAGCTGGGGCCGGCGGTCCTCGCGCAGAGAGGTACCGCCCGCGGTGGTGGCGGTGGTGGTGAAGAGCAGGCCCGCCGCAGCGGCGATCAGGGGTACGCCGATGGACCAGCCGGGGCGGCGCTGGCGTGCGCGCCGGGGCAGCAGGGCGGCTGCCGCGCGGCGGAGGACCTTCTGCCAGGAGGCGGCGCCGGACGTGTACTCCACCGGGCGTTCCCTTTCCCGTCGTCTCGTTCCGGCCCGCGCCGGTGCGAGCCGACCTGCTCGACCCGGAAAGTCCGCTCTTTCCGGTTACTGAGTGCACCGGCCTGGCCCCATTCGTGGCCTGGACGGTCCGTCCGGACTACGCTAGCTGTCGAACATTATTGGCCATGGACCGTCGCCCTCGCGCCCGGTTGTCAGGCCGGACGAGGTCGTACCCCCCTCTGGAGAGCGTCGTGCCCAAGTCTCAGGTCCGCAAGAAGAAGGTGTACACCCCGCCGACGGACGTACGTCCGACGGCGACGGCGTCGACGCGCAAGCCTAGCCCGATCTGGCTGCCGGTCACGGCGGTCACGCTGATCGTGGCGGGCATCGGCTGGCTGGTGCTCTACTACCTGTCCGAGCAGGCGTACCCGGTCGCCAGCTGGGGTTACTGGAACCTCGCCGTGGGCTTCGGCGCGATGGTCTCGTCGCTGATCCTGCTCTCCCGCTGGCGCTGATCCGGCGCTGCCCCACCCCGGCGTAGGTCACGCCACGCCGCCCCTGCCCGGCGCTTCGGCGTCGGTCCACCTAAGGTGTGCGCAGGGCGGCGTGGCCTGGTGCGAGAAGACTCACGTTACTGCTGGGTAACCTTGCGCGTAGGCTGCACGGACAAAGCAGCAGACCGGGAGGCCAACTCGATGGGCAGCGTCCAGATCGTCACCACGATCCTCGCGGCCGCCATCACCGCCGTTGCGGTGTGGCTTGCGGTGCGCGCGGTCATGAAGATGACCGCCGTCATCCGGCTCGGCCAGCCCGCGCCGGAGCGGTTCGGCGACAAGGGCGCGCGTACGAAGAAGATGCTGGTGGAGACCGCCGGTCACACCCGCATGCTCAAGTGGAGCGTGGTCGGCGCCGCCCACTGGTTCGTGATGGTCGGCTTCATCGTGCTGTCGCTGCTGGTGCTGGAGGCCTACTTCGAGGTCGTCTCCACCGGCGGTGGGCTGCCGATCATCGGGCACTGGACGATCTTCGGTCTGGTCACCGAGTGGATCGGCATCCTCGGCCTGGTCGGCATCCTGGTGCTGATGGCGATCCGGCTGCGCAACCGGCCCGGCCGCGCGGAGAACCGCTCCCGGTTCACCGGCTCGACCATGTGGCAGGGCTACTTCGTCGAGTGGGTCGTCCTGCTGGTTCTGATCTTCGGGTTCGTGATCCGGGGCTTCAAGGTCGCCACCGACCACTTCGAGTACCCGGTCTGGGCCGCCCCGCTCAGCCACGCGGTCGGCTCGGTCCTCCCGGACTGGGAGGCGGGCGTCAGCGTCGCCGCGCTCATCAAGATCGCCATTTCGATGACCTGGCTCATCGTGATCTCGCTGAACGTCACCATGGGCGTGGCCTGGCACCGCTTCCTGGCCTTCCCGAACATCTTCTTCAAGCGCGACCCGGAGAAGCCGGCCGGTTCCGGCCTGGGCCCGCTGCGCCCGATGACCAGCGAGGGCAAGCCGCTGGACTTCGAGGAGGCCGACCCGGAGAAGGACCAGTTCGGTGTCGCCCAGGTCGAGCAGTTCACCTGGAAGGGCCTGCTCGACTTCAGCACCTGCACCGAGTGCGGTCGCTGCCAGTCGCAGTGCCCCGCCTGGAACACCGGCAAGCCGCTGTCGCCGAAGCTGCTGGTGCTGAGCCTGCGTGACCACGCGTACGCCAAGGCGCCGTACCTGCTGGCCGGTGGCGGCAAGGACCTCACCGGCGAGGAGAAGGCCACGCAGGAGCAGCTGGCCGGCGTGGACGTGCTGGCCATGGCCGAGGCGGACCGGCCGCTGATCGGCACCGCCGAGGAGGGCGGTGTCATCGACCCGGACGTGCTCTGGTCCTGCACCACCTGCGGCGCCTGCGTCGAGCAGTGCCCGGTCGACATCGAGCACGTGGACCACATCGTCGACATGCGCCGCTACCAGGTGCTGATCGAGTCGAGCTTCCCGTCCGAGGCCGGCGTCATGCTCCGCAACCTGGAGAACAAGGGCAACCCGTGGGGCGCCCCGCAGAACACCCGCGAGGACTGGACCAAGGGCCTCGGGTTCGAGGTGCCGCGCGTCGGCGAGGTCGACGACTTCGAGTACCTCTTCTGGGTCGGCTGTGCCGGCGCGTTCGAGGACCGGGCCAAGAAGACCACCCGCGCGGTCGCCACGCTGCTGAACGAGGCGGGCGTCAAGTTCGCCATCCTCGGTGAGGGCGAGACCTGCTCCGGCGACCCGGCGCGCCGCATCGGCAACGAGTTCGTCTTCCAGATGCTGGCCCAGCAGAACGTCGAGACGCTGAACGAGGCGTTCGAGGGCCGGGAGAAGAGCAAGCGCAAGATCGTCGCCACCTGCCCGCACTGCTTCAACACCCTGGGCAACGAGTACGGCCAGCTCGGCGGCGAGTTCGAGGTGGTGCACCACACCCAGCTGCTGGCCCACCTGGTCAGCGCCGGCAAGCTCACCCCGGTGCAGCCGGTCGACGGCGGCGTGACCTACCACGACCCGTGCTACCTGGGCCGCCACAACCGGATCTTCGCCGCCCCGCGCGAGGTGCTCGGCGACTCGATCCAGGGCGAGCTGACCGAGATGCCGCGTAACAGCGAGCGCTCCTTCTGCTGCGGCGCCGGCGGCGCCCGGATGTGGATGGAGGAGAAGATCGGTAAGCGGATCAACGTGGACCGGGTCGAGGAGGCCATGTCCACCGGGGCGAAGACCATCGCGGTCGGCTGCCCGTTCTGCTCGACGATGCTGAACGACGGCGTGAACGGCAAGGGCGCGGGCGAGCAGGTCGAGGTGGTCGACGTGGCGAGCGTGCTGCTGCGCTCGGTCAAGCCGGAGGCCCCGGCCGGTGAGCCGGAGGTCGCGCCGACCGCGAGCTGAGGCGTACCCCGGCAGGAAGCCGGACCACGACGGCGGCGGCACCCGAGCGGTGCCGCCGCCGTCGCCTTCAGCTGGTCGTGGTGGTCATGATGGCGGCGCTCGTCCCGGCCGTCATCGCGACCATAAGCGCGGCCTGCATCTCCTCGATCGCCTTCTTGACGGCGGCCGATGCCCAGTCACCGGCGGCGATCTCGTCGATGCGCGCCTTGACCCGCTCCTTCGGCAGCTCGCGGAAGATCTTGCGGTCCAGGCCGACCGCGCGGGTCAGCGTGAGCAGCGCGGCGGTCCGGGCGTCGACCGGGCCGTCGCCGGTGAGCGCCGCAGCCATCCGCTCCCGGGCCGCCGTCTCCACCGCCGGCTCCGCGCCGGTCGGCGAGGGATAGCGGGTACGCGGGAAGACCAGCAGCACCCGGTCGGACTCCCGACGCAGGACCCCGGCGTCGACGAGCCCGCCGAGCACCCGCTCCGGCAGGCCCTTGGCGAGCTTGCCGATCCAGTCCTTCGGCTTGCGGGGGCGGCCCGATCCGACAGTCGCCAGAGCCTCGTCGAGCAGCGGCACGCCGGTCGGGGTGGGATCGGTGACGACGAGCCGCTTGTCCGCCACCTCCACCCGGCCGGTTAGTGCCAGTTCCAGCAGCACCGCCCCGGCGAGGCCGTAGCCGAGGTGCGGACTGCCGAGCCGGTTCGTGCCGCCGTCGTCGTACGCGAGCAGGACCAGTTCGTCGGTGAGCAGCAGACCGTCCATGCGCACCACGCTACGGGGGGTCCGCCATCGGCGCGCGCGTGCCACAATCACGCGCATCGACGGCCTTCTGCTTCTGACGCTGTTGCCCCTGGTCGGTTTCGTGCTGCTGACCGCCGGCAACGCCTTCTTCGTCGCGGCCGAGTTCGCCCTGGTCACCGTCGACCGGGCGGAGATCGACAGGCGGGCCGACGAGGGCGACGGCCGGGCCGCCACGGTCCGCCGCGCGCTGCGTGAGCTGTCCTTCCAGCTCTCCGGCGCGCAGCTCGGCATCACGCTCACCGCGTTGCTCACCGGCTACCTGGCCGAGCCCGCCCTGGCCCGGCTCTTCGCGCCGCTGCTGCACCCGCTCGGCGGCGCGGAACGCTTCTCCGGCCTGCTCGCGCTGGCGCTGGCCACGCTCATCTCGATGCTGTTCGGCGAGCTGGTGCCGAAGAACCTGGCGCTGGCCCGCCCGATGCCCGCGGCGCTCGCCACCGCCGCGCCGATGCGGGCCTTCTCCCGCACCTTCGGCTGGCTGATCCGGCTGCTGAACGAATCAGCGAACCGGCTGGTGCGCCGCCTCGGCGTGGAGCCGCAGGAGGAGCTGGCGAGCGCCCGGTCCCCGGAGGAGCTGGGCCTGCTCGCCGCCATCTCGGCCCGGGCCGGCGCGCTGCCGCCGGACACCGCGATGCTGCTGCGCCGCACCATCCGCTTCGGCGACAAGCGGGCCGCCGAGGCGATGACGCCCCGGGTGGACGTGACCGCGTTGCGCGCCACCACGACTGTGGCGGAGTTGCTGGAGGCGTCCCGGCGGACCGGCCGGACCCGGTTCCCGGTCTACGAGGAGACGCTCGACCTGGTCACCGGCGTCGCCGGGGTGCCCGACGCGCTGGGTGTGCCGCTGGCCCGCCGCGCGGCCACCACTGTCGCCGCCGTGGCCCGGGAACCGGTGTACGTCCCGGAGAGCCTGAACCTGAACGGGGTGCTGGCCGCGCTCAAGGCCGCCGGGGCGGACCTGGCGATCGTGGTGGACGAGTACGGCGGCACCGACGGCGTGGTGACGGTGGAGGATCTCGTCGAGGAACTGGTCGGGGAGATCGCCGACGAGTTCGACCCGGACGCGGTGGACGGCTTCGGGCCGGTGGAGCTGACGGTGCCCGGCGGCGAGCGCACAGTCCTGACCGACGGCGTGCTGCGCGCCGACGAACTGGTCGAGCAGACCGGGTTCCGGCTGCCCGACGGGCCGTACGAGACGCTCGGCGGGTTCCTCATGGCGCGGCTCGGCCACATCCCGGTGCCGGGCGAGGCGGTCGACGAGGCCGGGTACGAGTTCACTGTGGTGGAGGTCGACCGGCACCGGATCGAGCAGGTGCGGGTGGTACGCCCCGAGGAGCCCGACGGCGGTGCCTGAACTACTCGTCGCGGTGGGGTTGCTGCTCGGCAACGCGTTCTTCGTGGGCAGCGAGTTCGCGCTGATCGCCTCCCGCCGTACGGTCATCGAACCGCTGGCGGCGACGTCGAAGCGGGCCCGGCTGGCGCTGGCGGCCATGAACCAGATCCCGCTGATGATCGCCGGGGCGCAGCTCGGCATCACCGTCTGCTCGCTCGGCCTCGGCGCGATCGCCGAGCCGGCGCTGGCGCACCTGCTGGAGCCGGCGTTCGCCGCGCTGGGGCTGCCCGCCTCGGCGGTGCACCCGGTGTCGTTCGTCATCGCGCTCGCGGTGGTGGTGTTCCTGCACACGGTGGTCGGCGAGATGGTGCCGAAGAACATCACGCTCGCCGGGCCGGAGCCGTCGGCGCTCTGGCTCGGCCCGGCCATGCTGGCGTTCTGCCTGGCCACCAAGCCGCTGCTGCTGGCGATGAAGTGGGCGTCCCGGCAGGTGCTGCGGTGGTGGCGGGTGGAGGCGACCGATGCGGTGAAGACCGTGTTCACCGCCGAGGAACTGGCCGGGCTGGTGTCCCAGGCGCGTACCGAGGGGTTGCTGGACGCCGAGGAGCACGCCCGGATCACGGGCGCGCTGGCCCTGCACAGCCGTACCGCGGCGGACGCGCTGCAACCCTGGTCCACTGTGACCACGGTGGCCGAGGACGTCTCACCGGCGTCGCTGGAGGTGCTGGCGACCCGTACCGGCCGGTCCCGCTTCCCGGTGGTGCAGCGGTCCACCCGTCGGGTGCTCGGTTTCGTGCACGTCAAGGACGTGCTCGGGTACGCCGGGGCGAGCCGCCGCGCGCCCGTGCCGGCCGAGATCTACCGGCCGCTGGCTGTGGTGCCGCCGGACCGTACGCTCGCCGATCTGCTGCTGGCGATGCGCCGCGAACGCCGCCACATGGTGCTGGTCAGCGACGGACGCAGGCCGATGGGTGTGGTGACGCTCGACGACGTATTGACAGCCATCGTCGGAAGATGAATTGAATACCCTTGGTGTGCAACCGATTGCGGATACGTGATTGAACAAAGGGTCGCCTTGATTCCATCGGACGCCTTCCCTAATGTGAGGCACCGACCGCTGTGGGTCGTCTGCCTCGACCTTCCCTCTCGCGAGGCGCCCGGCGGTCGGTTGCAAAGGAGTCCGTGCCGGTGGCAACCACGCCCCCTCAACGTCACGCCCCGAGCGCTCCACCCGGCCGGCGGGCCGGGTTCCGACGGGTGGTACACGGTCTGGTCACCCTGGTCGCGGCCGCCGCGGTCGGCGCCGGAATGCTGACCGCCCCGGCGCACGCGGCGCCGTCGGTGGACGAGATCGACGCGCAGATCGACAAGCAGTGGCAGCAGCTCGAACCCACCATCGAGCAGTTCAACAAGGTCCGCTCGCAGCTTCGCGCCAACCAGAAGAAGTCCAAGGCGCTGAAGGACAAGATGGTGCCGCTGGAGCTGGCCTCCACGCTCGCCATGAACAAGGTCGGCGACATCGCGGCCCGCTACTACATCCAGGGCCCGTCGCAGGAGCTGGGTGCGCTGCTGGTGAACTCCAAGCCGGGCGCGCTGGCCGAGCAGCTGGTCATGCTGGACCGGATCGCCGAGGACCAGCGCCGCCAGATCGCCGGTGTGCTCAAGGTGCGCGACGAGTACAACAAGCAGAAGGAGAAGCTCGACGCGCTGATCGCGCTGGAGATCAAGCAGCAGAACGATCTCGCGGCGAAGAAGAAGCAGATCGACTCGGAGATCAAGCGGCTGACCGCCATGCTGCCGGTGACCTCGATCCGCCCGGCAGGCTGCCCCGCCGTCGACGGCGTGGTGAGCAGCGCCGCGCGGACCGCCATCAAGACGGCGTGCGCCCAGGTCGGTGACCCGTACGTGTGGGGCGCCACCGGCCCGAACTCGTTCGACTGCTCCGGTCTCACCCAGTACGCGTACAAGGCGGCGGGCATCTCGCTGACCCACTTCACCGGCGCGCAGTGGAACGAGGGCCGCAGGATCTCCCGCTCCGAGGCCCGCCCCGGTGACCTGGTGTTCTTCGGTTCCGACCTGCACCACGTCGGGCTCTATCTCGGCAACGGGGTGATGGTGCACGCGCCACGTACCGGCAAACCGGTCCAGGTGTCGAGCATCAGCACGATGCCGATCGCCGGCTTCGTCCGGGTCGCCTGACCCGGAGCCCTGGCAGCGGGAAGGCCCCCGGTCCACGCGGACCGGGGGCCTTCCCGTGTGCGGTGCCGGGTCAGCGCGGCGCGCCGACCGGGGACGGCAGGATCAGCACGTCGTCCAGGTTCACGAACATGATCCGGTGACCGAACTGGACCTGCACGTAGCGGTTCTCGCCGCGGACCACGGTCCGGTCACCCGGTGCCGAACCGTCGAACGAGACCGCCCGGTAGTACTCGCCGGGCAGCACCCCGCCCACCGCGTACCGCTGGCCGGCGGCGAACGTGTACTGAAGCGGCGAGATGGTCTGGTACGGGATGGTGTCCGGGTAGGCGGCCTGCTCCGGGTAGGCCCGCCCGTACACCGGGATGGTGGCCTTGCCGGGCCGCGGCGTCACGACGAAGCCGGTGGCCCACTTGGCCGTCGGCGCGGAGGCCGGGTTGAGGAACCACGCCTTCTGGCCGAGGTACCAGATCGCCGTCCAGTCGCCCTGGCGGCCGGCGAGCGCGTACGTCTGACCGGCGGAGGCGCGGGCGCCGTGGTCGGAGATGTACATGGTGTCCGGCGTGCCGTCCGGGCGCAGCCCGAGGTCGTTGACGAGCGGGGCGTCCGGGCTCGGCGCGGTCCGCAGGATCACCGACGAGGAGCCGCGCGACGGGCACGGCTGCGCCGGCGGCCGGGGCGTCGGGACGCCCGGCGGCTGCTGGTTGCAGCCGAAGAACGCCGGCCGGTTGGTGGCGAAGTCCGGATCGATGGTGACCAGGCCGGTACGGGGCGTGCCGGTGCTGCGGAACGGCGCCTTCATCAGGTCGAAGTAGTGCGACCAGTCCCAGTACGGTCCCGGATCCCAGTGCATGCCGCCCACCGCGCCGGCGTTGATGCCGGGCACGTTGTCGTGGCCGATGATGTGCTGCCGGTCCATCGGGATGCCGAGCTTCAGCGCCAGGTGCCGCACCAGCTTGGCGGAGGTGCGGTACATCGCCTCGGTGTACCAGGTGCCCTGACCGGCGAAGCCCTCGTGCTCCAGGCCGATGGACTTGGCGTTGACGTACCAGTTGCCGGCGTGCCAGCCGACGTCCTTGGTCTTGATGTGCTGGGCGATGTAGCCGTCCACCGAGCGCAGCGTGTAGTGCCAGCCCAGGTAGTCGGCCCGCTTCACCAGGTCGACGCTCGGGCCGAAGTAGCCCTCGGTGTCGTGGATGACGATGTACTCGATCTTCTGCTGCTTCGGCCGGTCGCCCAGGTCGTGGTTGCCGTAGTCGCCCGGGTCGTCGCTGAGCTGCTCGTAGGGCGCGGGAATCCACTCGCAGGCCAGCCGTACCGGGCACTCCAGCCCGTCCGGCCGCTCGGCGTTGCGCAGGCCGAGTCGGGCCAGGCGGGAACGGTCCGGCTTCGCGGCGGTGGCGGCGAGCGTGACCCGCTGGCCGTCGTCGGTGGTGCGGCTGGCGCCCTGGCCGAGTTGGTCGTAGACCTCGTCGGCGAAGGCCGCCGCGGCGTCCGAGGTGTCCGCGCCGGAGTACCGGGCCACCGCGCCGTACCAGGCCGCCGGGTCGGTGCCGGCGCCGACCGGCCCACCCAGAGCCTTCTGGTACGACGCCAGCAGCGCGGCGCCACCGCGGATGTTCGCGGCCGGGTCGGTGCGCAGCGTGCCCGCGTCGAGCCCGGTGAGCGCGGCGGCGGCGTCGAGCGTCTGGAGCGAGGCCGGCGGCAGCGGGGTCTCCCGCTCCGGCGCGGCGGCGGTGGCCGGGTCGAGCTTCAGCGGCCGGGAGTCGTCGCCGCGCGGGTCCTCGTCCTCGTCGACGTGGGCGCTGCCGGGCATGGCGAGGATGTGCGCGGCGTCGGTCAGGTGCATCGGGCCGTAGCCGCCGCTGGTGCTCGGCTGCCCGGTGTGGGTGTCCCAGCGGGACTCCAGATAGGAGACACCGAGCAGCACGTTCTGCGGTACGCCGTACTCGGCCGCGGCGGCGGCGTATTGTTGTTGCCTGTCGCTCGCGGGCGCGGACGTGTCCGGCGCGGCGGTCACCGGGCCGGTCGTCGCCAGCGCGGTGGCTGTCGCCACTGCGGCGGCGAGCAGTATCCGTCTGCCCGACGGCGGGGCGGAGAGGCGCATCGAACCTCCTGGACAGGGATGGGGGTCACTGCGTTTCCACCCTCACTCCGCACACCCGCGAGGGTCAATACCTTTCCAGTGAGTAATCAGTCTTGAAAGAAAATTTCACCTCCGACCGGGGTGTGGTGCCTCATCGCGTACGGAGTGTCACGGCGCTGGAAGTTGCGGATCGATAACGGTGGTCCCTACTCTGGTGAATCGTCGGCCGCACGTCTCACCGTCCAACCCGGTCGGTGACGGTCCGACACCGCCGAGTCGCCTCCGGGCGAGCCGGGGAACCAGGTACCTGGGGTGAATCCGCAGCGATGCGGTAGGGCGGCTCCCTTCCCGCCCGAATCCGTCAGCTAACCCGGTAGGCGGTACGGAAGAAGGAGTACGGACGCCCGGTGGCACTCCATGCCCCGCGGCCGTCGTCGAGCCGGTCGGTCGACCGCTCCACGACTGTGCCGCGTACCCGCTGGTCCCGCTTCACCACAGCCCTCGCCGCCCTCGTCGGCACCGCAGTCGTCCTGACCGGCGGCGCCACGGCGGCACACGCCGAACCCTCGGTCGCCGAGATCGAGGCGCAGATCGACCGCGACTGGAACAAACTCGAACCGGTCATCGAACAGGTCAACGCCGTACGTGAGCAGCTCGCCGCGCGGCGCAAGCAGGCCGACGCGCTCGGCCGGCAGATCGCACCCCTCCAGGCCCGGGTGGACGCCGCGCTCGGCCAGGTCGGCGGACTCGCCGCCGACGCCTACAAGGGTGACAACCTCTCCACCGTCAACGCGCTGCTGGGCAGCCGCTCACCCGGTGACCTGGTCAACGGCCTGGAACTGCTCGACCGCTTCGCGCACCGCCAGCACGAGCAGGTGCGCTCCGTCGCCGCGCTGCGCGACGAACTGGCGGCGAAGAAGAAGCCGCTGGACGAGATGATCGCCGGACTGGCGCGTACCGAGGCCCAGCTCGCGGCGAAGAAGAAGCAGATCGACGCCGAGATCGCCCGGCTGCAGAAGCTGCGGCTCAAGGTGTACGGCAACGGTGGCGGCGGCCCGCTGCGCCCGGCGCCCTGCCCCGCCGGTTACCCCGGTGGCGCGGCCGGAGCGGCGGTCAAGTTCGCCTGCGCCCAGATCGGCAAGATCTACGTGTGGGGCGCGGCCGGGCCGGATCACTTCGACTGCTCGGGCCTGACCATGGCGGCCTGGGCCAAGGGCGGTGTCTCGCTGCCGCACAACGCGCGCCAGCAGCACGGCATGACGAAGCGGGTGAGCCGGGCCGAGCTGCGCGCCGGTGACCTCGTCTTCTACTACAGCGACCTGCACCACGTGGCGATGTACGTGGGCGACGGCTGGGTGGTGCACGCCTCCCAGTCCGGCAAGCCCATCACCATGAAGCGGGTCGACGACGGCGACATCAACAGCTACGGCCGGGTGTAAGGAAGGGCCCCCTCTTAACGCCTCCGGTAGAGGAGGGGGCCCTTATTAACAACTGTGGGCGCCGTCAGCGGGTCGGCCAGGTGCGCCAGCTCTGCCAGGATCGGCTCGGCGTCGGTCCGCGCTGCCCCTGGTAACGCGACCCGTAGACGGCCGAGCCGTACGGGTGCTCGGCCGGCGAGGAGAGCCGGAAGATGCAGAGCTGGCCGATCTTCATGCCCGGCCAGAGCGTGATCGGCAGGTTCGCCACGTTCGACAGCTCCAGCGTGACGTGACCGGAGAAACCCGGGTCGATGAAGCCGGCGGTCGAGTGGGTCAGCAGCCCCAGCCGCCCGAGGCTCGACTTGCCCTCCAGCCGGCCGGCGAGCTGGTCACCCAGCGAGATCACCTCAAGGGTGGAGGCGAGCACGAACTCGCCCGGGTGCAGCACGAACGGCTGCCCCTCCGGCACCTCCACCATCGAGGTCAGGTCGTCCTGCTGGATCGACGGGTCGATGTGCGTGTAGAGGTGGTTGTTGAAGACCCGGAACAGCCGGTCCAGGCGTACGTCGATGCTCGACGGCTGCACCAGCGTGGGCTCGAAGGGCTCCAGCGCGAGCGTGCCGGCCTTGATCTCGGAGACCAGGTCGCGGTCGGAGAGCAGCATCGGAACACCATAGCGACAGGTGCCGGTGACCTGCGTGTCGCACTACATCTTCGTACACGTGTTCGATAGAGTGTCCACATGGCTTCCTGGTCCGAATTCGCCGCCGACGAGCCCCGCCTCGCCGCCGAGATCCGCCTCCTGATGCAGCAGTACGGGCCGGGCTTCGGCTATCTCGCCACGGTCCGCGCCGACGGCGGGCCCCGGGTGCACCCGGTCTCCCCGGTGTTCACCGCCGACGGCCTCTGGTGCTTCGTCATCGACTCGCCGAAGCGCCGCGACCTCGAACGCGACGGCCGCTACGCGCTGCACTCGTTCCCGCCGGAGGAGAGCGACGACGAGGCGTATGTCGCAGGCCGCGCCCGGCCGGTGACCGACCCCGCCACGGTGGCCCGCCTGGCCCGGATCGGCCGCGCGTCACCGCAGGGCGACTGGCGGCTGTTCGAGTTCACCGTCGAGGCGGCGATGCTGACCCGCCGTGATCCGGTGGCCCAGCCCGGCGCCGCCCCGCCGCAGGTGCGGGTCTGGCTCGATCCGCGCGCGGCCGAACCCGCCCGGCGTGACCCGCTCGCCGCCGAGGGTCGGCGTGGCCGGCACGGCTTCGACACCCGCCGCCCGGCCGCCTGACCCGGCCCACGACGAAACGGTGCCGGCCCCGTCCGAGGACAGGGCCGGCACCGGTACGCGGTACGACGGTCAGGCTGCGCGGTAGGCGTTCCACGCGGTGAGCATGCGGCTCGCCTGGCCGGCGGTGAACTGGTACATGCAGGAGTCGTACGTGTAGTCCATGAAGTTGGTGATCGGGTCCTTGCCGGCGGTCGAGCAGGTGTCGCGGCCGGTCGGGCACTGGTACGCCGGGGACGCCTCGGCCGGGGTGTCGGAGACGCTGTCGCCCGAGCCGGAGCAGCCGCCCTGGAAGGTGTGGTAGAGGTTCAGCCAGTGGCCGACCTCGTGGGTGCCGGTGTCACCCTGGTTGTAGTTGGTCGCGGTGCCGCCGGGCAGCGACTCGTTCAGCACGACCACGCCGTCCATCTTGTCCAGCGTCCGCTTCGGGAACGTCGCCCAGCCCAGCAGGCCGTTGCTCAGCTCGCCGAGGTAGATGTTCAGCGTGTTCTTGCCGCCCTCACGCAGCGAGGTCTTCATCGAGCGCTCGGCGGAGGAGCCCTGCACGATCGGGTACCACGACGGGTTCGTCACCCGGTTGATCTTCGTGAGCTGGAACCCGAAAGCGGTGGCGGCGCCGCCGGTCGAGCCCGCGTACGACTGGTTCAGCACGGTGATCTGCTGGTTGATCATCGAGTCGGTGATGTTGCCGCCGGCCCGGGTGCTGTTCTCCTGGATGACGTGCACGACGACCGGGATGGTCACGGTGGCCAGCGGGGCGACGGCGCCGGTCCGGAAGCTTGCCCGCTCGCGCTGCGCGGCGGCGAGGTCGGCCTCACGGTCACGGACCTGCTTGGCGGTCAGGTGGTTGGGGTCGAGCTTGGCGTTGCCACCCTTCGCGACGCGCGCGTTCGCGTGTTCGTCGGCGTGGGCGTCGGCCGGCTCGGCGCAGACGCCGGCCGGGGCGGCCGAGAAGGCCGAAGCAGCGGGGACGACGCCGACGGCGGCGGTGCTGAGCAGCAGCGCGAGGGTCGACGTCGCGACACCGGCGGTACGCCGGGTCAGCAGGTTGGGACGGAGTCCCATGGGCCCACCTCTTTCTGACGGCGTGCCAGGGGGTGTGTCACGCCGGTTCGGAAACGTGGGGCAGACGTTACATCCCATCGACGCATTTGAGAACGCCCATACGTGGCCGACGTTGGTGCTTGATCCACTCCAGCTCGGGGAGGTGGCGGGGTCAACCGCTCGTCGATACCGCCACCTCGCCGAAGTGGCGCGCGGGCACCTGGATGCACAGGGGTGGTGACCTTCAGGTAGAGTGGTGCCGCCTGCGGGTGTAGTTCAATGGCAGAACATCAGCTTCCCAAGCTGACAGTGCGGGTTCGATTCCCGTCACCCGCTCCAACCGAAGGCCCTGACCGGGACGCGAGTCCGGTCAGGGCCTTCGATGTTCCACGGACCACCTGTCCCGTGGTTGGTAGGCCGCGGCCCCACTAGCGATGGAGGGGACGTCGTGGGCCGATCTGATCAGCCTCACGAACGGCGTGACCGTGACCGCCAGGCGCGGTTCCGGCTGCCTGATCCAGTTCCCGACAACCCCGAGCGACACCGGGTATCCGGGGCGTGGCCGAGCCACGCGACGCCTGACGCTCCGGTGATGATGCAGGTGCCCGAGGTGGGCGTCTTTGTGAGGGCACTGCTACCCGTGAAGCTGACAGGTGCTTCAGCGCCGCCTTATCTCAGAACCTCCGGCTCCGCGGGGGCTGCTGGCTGCTCCGGTTGAGCCATGAAGCGCAGTTTGTTGGGGCGGACACCTCAGACGCGGCAGGGTGCTCCGGGATCGGGGAGTGTTGATGAAGTCGATGAATGACGTGTTCAACGAGGCAGTGGACTACGGGGCCGAGGGCGTTGTGCCGGTCGGCACGCCCGTCGGGGTGGAAAAGCTCTCGCACGTACACCGTGTCTTCAATGCTGTCATGGGTGGCGGCCTGGGTTTCGCGGTGGAAGTTCTCGAGCCGGACGATTTCCGGCGTGCTGTGGAAGGCTTTCGATACCTCGACCTCGGCGAGGTCGCGAACCTCCTCGCGGAACTGGTCGACAGTTACGGAAGTTCTGATTATGACGTCCGGAAGGAAGAGATCCTGGACGGCCTGCTCGTCGGCGCGCTGGTCGACGACGCTTTTCGGAGGAAGGTTTCTCAGGCTCCGTCCGACTTCGGGTTCGACGGCTCAGTTCTTCAAGATCCTGCTGCGCAGCAACGTCAGCTCAGGTAGTAGGCGGCTCTCCATCGGGCTTGCTCGGCTATGGAGAAGTTGTCGAAGTCACCGGCGGCCTCGCAGTCGAGCAGGTAGCGGAGCGCCTCTGTCGCATCGTCGGAGCCGTCGGCATCCAGGTATGCCTTGGTGGCGTCCAGTCCTGCTCCGCAGAGTAGTTGGACGTCGATCGAGCAGTGGGCATCCCAGCTCGATTCCTTGGCCTGCCAGATGACGAGCACATCGCTGAGTCGGCCGGCGTTGAACAGTTGCAGGCAGCACAGCTTCATGAGTTCGGTGTCCTGGTCGTGCTGATCGAGGTCTGCCTGGGCCCGGAGCATCTCGCGGATGTGAGGCACGGCGGCGCCGGTCGGTCGCAGGCCGTAGCGGCGAACGCTCTCGTCGTCGTTCACGGTTCTCCCTCGCTCGACCTGGCGCCGTCCGCAGGCGCCGCCGGACGCCGGGCGTGGAGCCGGCGAGGTCGGACGCCTCGGACCATGCCACGGCGTCGTGCTCGCCCGGGCCGTCAGCGGAGATCGTCACCGGCACATTCTGACCCACGTGGATCTTCCGGGAGCCGCGTGAGAGGCCGCCGCTCGACGGCCGTCGTCGGTACGATCGCGCGATCTCGATCTGTTGATCATGCTGGAGGGAACCATGCAACTGCGCCTGAAGTACGCGCCCGTACCGGAGAACGCAGCCCGGTTCGCGGGCGACATCGTGGTGTCAGCGGCCCAGGTCAGCGCTGTGCACCTGGACTACACGCCGGACAGCCTGACGTCCGTGGACGCCATCCTCGACGGCTTTCGGGCCGAGGGCCTCACCGCTGGACAGGTGGCAGAGACTCTCTTCGGCTTCGGTTGCTATGTCGGCGAGGTGCTGACCCGGCATGCGGGTGGACGGTGGCGCGCAACGACGGCAGACGAACTGGCCGTCGTCGGATGGCCCATGGTGGTCGAGCTCGCCGGGCAGGGCTGGTGCAATCCGATCGCGAAGGCCTTCAAGCGCCTGGAGAACGGTCCGGAGGACAGCCTTCGGTACTTCTATGCCGTGTTCGCACCGGGCGGCGCCCGCTAGCGAGGGCGCGTAGCGCTGATCTCGCCCCCACCGTCGACGGATCGACTGACACAATGCGGCGTGCGCTCGCGTCTACGGTTGATCAGGGTGACGACGACTGGGGTCCAGGTACGGGAGACGGCCACCGTCGACCTGCCGACGAGCGCGGAGGCGGCCTTCGGCTTCATGGAGGATCCGGCCTCGTTGGTGGTGCTGGACGACTCGATTGAGATCGGCGTCACCCTGCCCGGACCGAAGGGAGCCGGCGAGATCCAGGCGTTCGTGCATCGGAGCCCCGACGGTCGACTGGGGATCATGCACGAGGTCGTCGAGGTCGAACCGGGGCGTCGTGCCGTCACCCGTACGTTGACTTCCGGATACTCCAGCGGCGGCGTGCTCACCGTTGTGCCGCTCGGGCCCGACTCGTGCCGTCTCACCCAGGAGATCTGGGCGGAGCTTCCGGCAGGCGTACTGGTGGGGGTTGATGCGCAGTTGCGCCACGAGTACCGGACGTGGCTCGCGGAGCTGATGCGGCGGCTCACCGCCTGGGCTGCTCACGCGCCCCGGTGCCGGTAGGTGCAGCCATTGCTCTCAGGCGCGAGCGTGGCCGGAGCTGGCTGGAGTCGAAGAACTCCTGTGGCACCTAGTGGTGCCGGACCTTCGCGCGGTAAGGCTGCTGATTGAAAGCAGCGCTACTTGGGCTGATCGCCGTTCGAGAGCTGACCGGCGTGGTCGACGAAGGACGTGAGGTGCGTCGACTTGGCAGCAGAGCTGACGCGGGACGAGGCCATCGCCCTCGTCGAGCGGATCATGAGTGTCGACTACGCGGACGAGGGTGAGCTGGGCGGCTGGCTGGACCAACTTGAGCGAGACCTCGTCTGCCCAGGCGGCTACGTCTCCAACCTGATCTACTGGAGCGACCCCGAGTTGACGGCTGCCGAGGTGGTTGACCGAGCCTTGGCCTACCAGCCGATCCAGATGCGGTCCACGCCATGGACGTAGCCGTCGCGAGGGCTATTTGTCCCACCGATCGGCGTAGGGCAGGGCGAGCAGGCCAATGTGATCAAGCACGTCGCTCGACGCGTTGTGTTCCCGTAGTGGGATCGGCGCATGTCGTATCACCCACAGCGACAGCGCGGCACCCCACGTGTCCTCCTTGTGCCAACTCGACCAGGGGAGCCTGTCGACCACCAGGTCGTCCACCCACTCCTCCACGGCCGTGACCAGCCGTCGTCGGGCCACCGCGTCGACCAACGACTCCGTCCAGACGGCCAACCACGGGCTGAGCGTGGTGGTGGTCTCGGCAACGAACGCCAGCGCCTCATGGGCGGGCACCTTCGCGTCGGGCTCGACCAGGATGTGCAGCCACCAGGCGTCCAGGAACTCCCGCAGAGCGTCCCGCTGCCCCTTGGGCCATTCCTGCCAGCGGGCGGTGGTGAACAAGTACCCGAGGCTGTCCATCCCGGCCATGGGCATCACTCGGCCGGCCACGAGGCTCCGGGTCAGTTGGGGCAGGATCCGGCGCAGCAGCGGGCCGGGATAGCGCCAGTCCGTGGTCCAGTACGTGCGACGGAGCAGGTCCTCGTCGAGCGGCACGTCCGGCGTCTTCAGCAGTGCCAGTTCCTCTGCGCTGCCCCAGTGGCACTCGCAGTTGGACTCCTGCCGGTGCGCCGTCATGCCCTGGAACGTGGCGGCCGCACCCGCCAGCGCCTTCTCCAGGAGGTCGCTTACCTCAGTCCGATCGGGGATCATGGCGAATCCGCCTTCGAGGACTCCGGAGGCGTACGCCTGCCGAAGAGAGTGATCTTACGGTGAAGGCGAGGTGGGACGTGCACCCGACCAACGATCATCTGCCGGAGGAAGCCGAATGACACCGAATGCTTCGCCGACCGTGGATCGACTCGCCGGCCTGTTCGACTGGGACGGGGCGACGGAGACGGAGATCGACTGGACGGCTCTCACCGAGGCGGCAGGCCATCCCTTTCCCGAGGACTACCGACGCTTCGTCGAGCGCTTCCCACACGGCAGCATCGGCTTCCTGGAAGTGCTTCATCCTTCCGACTGGGGCGTACCGGAATTCCTCCGGTACGCGCGGAACTGGCATCACGTGATGAACAAGAGGGCGGAGTGCACAGGAGGGTTCCCGTACCACTTCGGCACCTCACCGGGAGACCTCCGGGTCTGGGGAGCCGTGAACTTCGACTATCTGCTCTGCTGGCACCTGGACGACGGTCCTCCCGAGCAGTGGCCGACGGTGGTCTGCGATACCGCCCTGATCGACCCGCCCGAGCCCTACGCCGGCACTGCCACCGCATTGCTTGTCGAGATCGCGGAACTGAGGAACCCGGTGCCGGTGATCGGGTACGTCACGGAGATCGACGGGGTGCCCTTCAGGCTCGTCCGGCACGAGTAGTGCGGGTCCACTGGCCCGGACGGATCCAGGTCTGCCCGTCGCCGGGCCGGACCCGCACGGAGTCGCCCAGGTCCAAGGCGGCGAGCACCCCGAAGACGGCGTCCAGGACGGCTCGTCGGTCCGCCGTCACAAGGACGTCGACGTCGAGGTGGGAGCCGTACTCGCTTGTTCCGGCACCGGTCACCTCGCCGCGCCCGACGAGAGCCTCGTTGAGGGCGTCTTCGAGGTCGTCGCGATCGATGTCGATTCGCCCGTCGATGACCAGTTCCACGAAATCCATCACGTACACCTCGGCGATGAGTTGCGGGTCGTTGACGGGTCTGACGGGGGACGAGCGGAAACCGGAGGAGCGGACCCATGGGCAAGCTGATCGTGACAGAGTTCCTGACCCTCGACGGCGTGGCGCAGGCGCCCGGTGAGCCCGACGAGGACCGCGAGGGCGGATTCAGCCACGGCGGCTGGCAGATGCCGCTGCTCGACGAGAAGTCCGGCGCGGTGATGTTCCAGCAGGCGAGCAGCATGGACGCGCTGCTGCTGGGCCGCAAGACGTACGACATCTTCGCCGGCTACTGGCCGAAGGCGCCTGCGGACATCCCCTTCACCGGCCTGCTGAACGGTGTGCCGAAGTACGTGGCCAGCCGCACACTCGCCGAGCCGCTCACCTGGACGAACTCGTCCCTGGTAAAAGGTGACCTCGCCGAGCGCGTCACCGAGATGAACGGCCGCCACGGCGAGGTCCACGTGATCGGCAGCCTGGACCTGGTGCAGTCGCTGCTGCGCCTCGGCCTGGTCGACCGGCTCAACCTGTGGGTGTACCCGGTGGTGCTCGGCACCGGCAAGCGCCTGTTCGGCGAGGGGACGGTGCCGAGCGCGTTGCGGCTCACCGAGTCGGTCACCCACGCCCACGGCACGCTGCAACTGACGTACGAGCCGGCCGGAGCGCCCACCTACGGGGACGCAGCGGCGTAGGGCGCGCGGAGGTCGAGCACGTGCCGCAGGCCGGGCTCCCCGTCCAGATCCACCTCGCAGCCGGACACCGAACCGCTGCGCACCGAACCGTCGTGCACCGAATCGCCGCGCTCCGAGCCGTCGAGCACGAAACCGGCGCGCTTGAGCACCGCCAGCGAGGCCGGGTTCGCCAGGGCCGCCGCGGCGACCAGCCGGCGCAGCCCGTACTCGGTGCGGGCCAGTTCGCAGACGCGCCGTACGCCTTCACCCGCGAGCCCGCGCCCGGCGGCGTGTTCGGCCACCCGGTAGCCCAGTTCGGCGCTGCCGCCTGCGACGTCGACCAGGTTGAACCGCCCGAGCACGGCGCCGTGGTCGCCGACC
The DNA here is from genome assembly GCF_001029515.1 of Micromonospora sp. RV43. Lineage (NCBI taxonomy): Bacteria > Bacillati > Actinomycetota > Actinomycetes > Micromonosporales > Micromonosporaceae > Micromonospora > Micromonospora sp. RV43. Next base: position 19,992 of record NZ_LEKG01000105.1, read on the forward strand.
AGCACGTGGAAGTGGCAGGTGCCGCGTTCCTGCTCGTCCAGCAGGGCCGCGTGCCGGGCGGCGTACCCGGTGAAGAAGTCGTCGCCCCGGTCGGGGACGTACCGGGCGAAGTAGGCCCGGTTCTCCCGCTCGAACCGCAGCACGGCGGGTGCGTGGTGGGCGGCGAGTCGTTCCAGCTCCGGCATCGGACCAGGTTAGGCGTCGGCCGGGTAGCAGCGCAGTTCGATTGTGTTGCCGTCCGGGTCGCTGACGTAGATCGAGGTGGCGGTGCCGCGCGCCCCGAAGCGCGGTACCGGGCCGGTCAGCACGGTGAAGACGCCGGAGTCGACCACCCCCTGCCAGTCGACCGGCTCCACCACGAGGCAGAAGTGGTCCACGTTGGACCCGGTCGGGTCGCCCTCGATCAGGTCGATGATGGTGCCGGCGTCGACGCGTACGGAGGGGAACGGCACCTCACCGGCCCGCCACCTGTCGACCCGCACCGGGGCCAGGCCGAGCGTGCCGCAGTAGAAGTCGAGGGAACGCTCGACGTCGCTCACCGAGAGGACGAGGTGGTCGAAACCGGTCACCGTCACGAGATGGTTGTGCATGCCGTCAACCCTGGTCCGGCGCGCCGTCCGGACCAACCCCGATCCGGACTACGATCGTTGACCCGCAGGCAACGACGGAGGTGCTCCGGTGCTGGAGCGGTACGAGGTCGAGACGTTCCTGACCCTGGCCGAGGAACTGCATTTCGGGCGGACCGCCGAGCGGCTGCGGGTGAGCACCGGCCGGGTCAGCCACGTGGTGCGCAAGCTGGAACGCCGCATCGGCGCGCCGCTGTTCGAGCGGACCAGCCGGGTCGTCCGGCTCACCCCGATCGGCGCCCGCCTGGCCGAGGAGATGCGCCCGTTGGTGGCCGGCATCGAGGCGGCTGTGCAGCGGGCCGTCGACGCCGGGCGCGGGCTCACCGGTGAGCTGCGGGTGGCGTACGTGGGTGAGTCGACAGCTCCGGTGCTGCTGCGCGCGGTGGCCCTGTTCACCGAGCGCCACCCGGACTGCGAGGTGCACGTGCACGAGGCGCCGCTGGCCAGCACCCGGTCGAGCCTGCGGGACGGCACGATCGACGTGTTGATCGCCTCGTACCCCTTCGACGGCATGGCGAACGGCCCGGTGCTGCTGCGCGAGCGCCGGGTGCTCGCGGTGGCCGCTGATCATCCGCTGGCGGCCGAGGAGTCGGTGTCGCTGGAGGTGCTGGGCGACCATCCGGTGGTGCAGTACCCGGCGGTGACGTCGGCCGCGTTCAAGCAGGACCGCACGCCGGACCGCACCCCGTCCGGCCGCCCGGTGCCGAAGGGCCCGGTGGGCGGCAGCTTCTCGGAGATGCTGGCGCTCGTCGCGATGGGGCGCGGGGTGCTGCCGGTGGGCGAGCAGGCCCGGCAGTTCTACGCCCGCCCGGACGTGGCCTACGTGCCGATCCACGACGCGCCGCCGATCTGTCGCGGTCCGGTGTGGCCGGCCGGGAACAGCACTTCCCGGGTACGTGAGTTCGTCCGCGCGGCTGCTGACGCCAACCCGCTGCCGCCGGACTGACCTCGTCGTACCCGGCTGGCAGCATCGGCGGGATGCGGGACGAGATCCGGGCACTGGTCGAGGAACTGTCACCGGGAGACGAACTGGAGGCGCGGCACCGGGAGGCGGCGCTGACCTGGCTGGCCGGCACGGATGACGTCTTCCGCCGGGTCAAGCCGCGTACGCCGTCGCCGCACCTGGTCGCGTACTTCCTGCTCCGCGACCCGGCCGACGGCGCGGTGCTGCTCGTCGACCACCGCCTCGCGGGGATGTGGCTGCCCAGCGGCGGTCACGTCGAACCCGGTGAGCACCCGGCCGACACGGTGCGCCGCGAACTGCGGGAGGAACTGGGCGTGGCGGCGGTCTTCGCGCCGCCGTTCGGCGAGCGCCCGGCGTTCCTCACCGTCACCGAGACGGTCGGCCCGCCCGAGCACCGGCACACCGACGTGAGCCTCTGGTACGTGTTGGACTCGCACCGTGACCAGCGGTTCACGCCCGATCCGGTGGAGTTCGCGGGCATCCGCTGGTGGACGCCGGCCGAGGTGAACGAGGCGCCGACCGGCACGATCGAGCCGCATCTGGGCCGGATGCTGGCCAAACTGGCGACAACGACGCCTTGACCCGTCCCCTGCGGCAAGGCCCAGCGTGACCGGTGCCGGTCGCGGTGACCGGCACGAGGAGCGCGAGGGAGGCACGGTGCGACTGCTGACCATCGGCGCGTTCGCCCGCGCGACCGGCCTGAGCGCCAAGGCGCTGCGCATCTACGACGACTGCGGGCTGCTGCCCCCTGCTGCTGTGGACCCGCACTCGGGCTACCGCTACTACGCGCCGGAGCAGGCGGACCGCGCACGGCTGATCGCCGGGCTGCGCCGGGCCGGGATGCCGCTGGCCGAGATCCGTACCGTCTGCGGCCTGCCGCCCGCTGCCGCCGCCGAGGCGCTCGACGCCTGGTGGCGGCGGGTCAGCGCGGACACCGCGGCGCGCGGCCGGGCCGTCGCGCTCCTCGTCGACAGGCTCAGCGAGAGGGGCACCACCATGTCCGAGACCACCTTCCGGTACGCGACGCGCTGCGAGACCGGCACGGTCCGCGACTCCAACGAGGACACCGCGTACGCGAGCGCGGCGCTGCTCGCGGTCGCCGACGGCGTACGCGGTCCCGCCGGGTCCACTGCCGGCGCGGCGGCGGTGGACGCGCTGCGGCCGTTGGAGCAGGCGGACGCGCCGGGGGCCGATCTGCTCGCCGCGCTTGCCGACGCGGTGAACCGGGCCGACCGGGCGGTACGCGCGCACGCCACCGACGCCGACCAGCCCGCCACCACGCTCACCGCGCTCGTGCGACGTGGCACCCGGCTCGCGCTGGTGCACGTCGGGGACAGCCGGGCGTACCTGCTGCGCGGCGGCGAGCTGTCCCGGCTCACCCAGGACCACACGTACGTGCAGACGCTCGTCGACCAGGGGCGGCTCACGCCGGCCGAGGCCCTGGCGCATCCGCAGCGCGCGCTGTTGGCCCGGGCACTCGGCGCGGGCGCGGAGGTGGAGGCGGACCTGGCGCTGCGTACCGCGCTGCCCGGCGACCGCTACCTGCTCTGCTCCGACGGCCTCTCCGCGGTGGTGGAACCGGGCGCGCTGCACGCCGCGCTGGCGGAGGCGGACGATCCGGAGAGCGCCGTCGAGCGCCTGGTCGAACAGGCGTACGCGGCCGGCGCGCCGGACAACATCGCCTGCGTGGTGGCCGACCTGGCGGCGTGATCCCCCGCGACCCGGGCCGGGATGTCCGGCCCGGGTCGTACCCTGGCGATCATGCGAATCGGCATCGTGATCCTGCCCGACCAGCGTTGGTCGGAAGCGCGTCGGCGGTGGGCCCAGGTGGACGAGTGGGGCTTCGACCACGCCTGGACCTACGACCACCTGGGCTGGCGTGACCTGGTCGACGGGCCGTGGTTCGACTCGTGGACGACGCTGACCGCGGCGGCCGGCGTGACGTCCCGGGTGAAGCTCGGGACGCTCGTGGCGTCGCCGAACTTCCGGCACCCGGCGGCGTTCGCCAGGCAGGTGACCGCGCTCGACGACGTGTCGGACGGCCGGGTGCTGCTCGGCCTGGGTGCGGGCGGCATCGGCTTCGACTCGGCGGTGCTCGGCGGCGAGACGCTGCCGCCCCGGCAGCGCGTGGACCGGTTCGCCGAGTTCACCGAGCTGCTCGACCTGATTCTGCGGGAGGACGGCACGACCTGGCGCGGGGAGTGGTTCACCGCCGTGGACGCGCGTAACAACCCGGGTTGCGTCCAGCAGCCCCGGGTGCCGTTCGTGATGGCCGCGAACGGTCCCCGCTCGATGCGGCTGGTCGCCCGGTTCGGGCAGGGCTGGGTCACCACCGGGCTCGGCGGCGACGACATCGAGGCGTGGTGGGGCACGGTGGCGGAGCTGTCGGACCGGATGACCCGGACGCTGGAGCAGGCCGGCCGTGACCCGGCGACGCTCGACCGCTACCTGTCGCTCGACTCCGCGCCGGTGTTCTCGCTCACCAGCGCCGACTTCCTCGCCGAGCAGGTGGCCCGGGCGGCCCGGCTGGGCTTCACCGACGTGGTGACGCACTGGCCCCGGGCCAGCAGCTGGTACGCGGGCGACGAGGCCGTGCTGGTGGAGGCGGCGGCGCTGCTGCCGGAGCTGCGCCGGGCCGGCTAGGTGCCGACGCTGCCCTCGGTGGAGACCAGCCGGAACCGGAGGCAGACGATCCGGGTGTCGTCGGTGACCGGGGTGCGCTGCCGGGCCCAGTAGGCGCCGTGGCCCTCGCGCCACTCCTCGATCGACCGGTCGCCCTCGCCCTCGGCGCGGGCGAAGTCCCACGGCACGTCGGCGAAGCGCACCACCTCGACGCCGGTGACCTCCACGACGCCGACGAGCGCGTCGTTGTCGTCGACCAGGACCAGTCGCTCGCCGACGTACTCCAGTTCCTCGTTCTCGTCGTCGTACTCCTGGACCAGCCCGGCGGTGGCGGTCTTCGCGCCGGAGAGGACGAGGGTGTTGAGCCGGGTACGCAGCTCGCCGGGCGTGCCGAGGGCGAGTGCGCGCAATCCACCGATGCGGGGCCACATGCCGCCGACGCTACGGCATGCTCCGCCACCGCCGACGGGCTCACGGCAGGTCGGCGCCGGTGAGCAGGGCGCGCAGCCTGAGCCGTGCGGCGACCTCGGGCGGGCAGGTCGCGACCAGTGCGGCGGCCCCGATCAGGCCGGCCCCGGCGTCCCGGACGACCCGGCACAGCGCGTCCAGTTGCGCGCCGGTGTCGACCCAGTCGTCGACGAGCAGCACCCGGTCGCCGGGGTTCAGCCGCCGGCCGTCCACGCCGACCCGCAGCCGCCGTCCCCGGTAGTCGGGAGGCGTCTCGGCCCAGCGCGTCGGCCCGGCCCGGCGTCGCTCGCCGCCGTCCTTGTACGCGGGCAGGAAACCGGCTCCGGCGGCGACCGCCACCAGTGGGCCGAGCAGCAGCCCGGTCACCTCGGGGGCGATCACGACGGTCGGGCGGTCCTCGGGGAACAGCCCGGCCAGGGCCGGCCCGACCTGGGCGAGCACGTCGGGGTCACGCCACCAGCCGGAGATGTCGCTGACCAGGTGGGTGCTGCCCGGGCCGGGGTCGATCCACTCGAACAGCTCGACCAGGCGACGACTCAGCACGGTTTCCATCCTGGCGGATCGGTGGGCCGTTCGGCCGATCGACAGTGGCGTGATCGGCTACACGTACCAGGGTAAATGCGGGCATAGCACCATGATCACGTTGACTTCGGAAGTGCTTCTCTCGTTACGGTCCGGGCCGGTTTGTTCAGTTGACGAAAGGACCGGGCCGGTGGCTGCTAGGCACCTTCGTACCCGCAAGTTCTCCTCGCCCGCCGCCATCGCCGCGACCGCGGCGGTCGGCGTGGCGCTCGCGGTCGGCGGTACCGTCGGCGCCGTGCGGCTCACCTC